>JAKQBV010000492.1 GCA_029573925.1 bacterium | reverse complement strand
CTTCCACGGCGACATCGAGAACGGTCTCGCCGGGTTCCCGGACGACAGCTTCGACTACGTCGTGCTAGAAGAGACATTGCAGACCCTTCGCCGTCCCGACGAAGCCCTTCGTCAGATGCTCCGCATCGGCAGACGCGGCATCGTCTCATTCCCGAACTTTGCCAATTACAGGGTCTTGCACGACCTGATGACATCCGGGCGAATGCCCGTAGGCGGCGCCCTGCCCTACCAATGGCACGAGACCCCCAACATACACCTTTTCACCCTGAACGACTTCAGGGACTGGGCCGCCCGCTCGAACGTCCGCATAGTCAAAGGATACGCCTTCGTCGCAGAAGGCGTCGTCAGTATACTGTCGCCAAGCGACAACATGTACGCCGAAGAAATACTCGTGGTGGTCGAGAAAACCGGCCCCGCGCCGGAATACTCGATATAGAAGCCCGCCGCGCCGAAGGAGGAAGCAAACACAACAATCATCCGGCTTCAACAAACCGGCCGTGTACCCAAGTGGCTAAGGGGGAGGTCTGCAAAACCTTCATCATCGGTTCGATTCCGATCACGGCCTTTATCCCGAATCCGTCGTTAAGATTCGGGAGCTATTGTTCAGAGTGGATGAAACGCGAGGCGCAAAGCGCGTTTTTGCAGTGAATAGAACACAACATTCATGAACAGCATTGATGGGTAGCACGCACAAACTTCGTTTGTGCGTGTGAAGCAATTCGACACTATGAATATCGCCCCGGTTCGCCGGCTCTATCGACAAATCCCGCCTTTGAACACAACAACCGCGAGTCAACTAATTGCCCATAAGCATCATTATGCCACGCCCTCCTTCATCGCCCATTTAAGATGTTGTCATAAACTGATTATTGCTGCAAAATATTAACAGTATAGAATGGACTGTACTTGCCAAATTCTGATATAATTTAAAATATGATTAATCAACACGAAACAGATTGGAACTTGGTAACACAAGCGCAGATATCAATATCTTGGCTTTTTCAGTCGACTAAGACAAATGACCAAAATGTTCAAGGTGCTTTGAAGGCTTTCACGGAAGAACACGAAGGGTGTGATATTATCAACCCCGGAATCTTGATGGCCTATGCGTATATTTGTTTTGTTTATCCTCGCGAAACCGCAATTAAAAGCATTGACGATAAGAGACTCGATTTTTCCAAGTTTAATATCACAATAGGCCAGAATAAAGACGTATTGAGACGGCTACGAAACTCGATTGCACATGGTCGTTTTTCGATCAGTTCCGATGCAAAGATAACTTTCACGGATAACCGCAAAGACGGCAAAGACCCATTCTGTGCTGAAATATCATGCGGTGATTTGGGTTCATTCGTACAATCTTTATGTTATGAAATTAAGAGGCGGTATTTGCATCGCCAAATTAGTGGTTTTACAAACCCACAATTGTAATTGTATTATATTATATTATTCGCAGTAATCACAAACCAATCCCAATCGTCGTTTCCCATTGCTTTGTGACTTTCTCTTTAGTCTATTGAATCATTCGGCAAAGATAGTGCATCGGACACGCTGGAAAGAAATATGGCATTGAAGTAAAATATAAATATGAAGAAGCTAAAGCTGTACATTGAGACATCGGTCTGGGGATTCTTGCTTGATGACGATGTCCCGGAGAAAAAGGTCGCAACCGAAGCGTTTTTCAAGGAGATTGAATCCGAAAAATATGATGTTTTTATTTCGGAAACAGTCATGGCGGAATTCAGAGACGCCGCCGACGCCAGACGCATGAAGCTATATAAACTGGTTGAGAAGTATGATCCGGTTCTGCTCGAGGTGGATGAAGAAGTCCGCAGTCTCGCGGAGACTTACGTTCAAAATGGCGTTCTGACAAGAAATCATTTCAGGGACCTGTTGCATCTTGCGCATGCGTCGGTTTTTGGGATGAAAGCGTTGATCAGTTGGAACCAGAAACATCTTGTAAAAATGAAAACTTACGATTTGGTGAATGCGATAAACCGCATTCATGGATATCATGAAATTCAGATTCGCACGCCACAGGAGGTGATACACATTGAAGAAGATTGAAGAACCCAAGACGATGCGAGAAATACGGGAGATCAGACGTAAACAGCACGAAGAAACAAAAGATTTGTCGCCTGAGGAGCAGATAGCTTACGACAAACGATTGTCTGATGAGTTTGAAAGAGAGAGCGGGGTAAAACTTCGCCGGCTTTCTAAGATTACGAGATGAAACACTCTTTGAAGACTACTAGCTCTTTTCACTGCAATAGCGAATCCAATCGCCTTACGCTTCCTATTAAAACTTCGGCCTCAAATTGAACGCTTGATAAACGGCATCGACACATAATTTCGCAGACTGGTTGGCGCGCGTTTGTTGCGCGATGGCATTGTTACAGGGCGGAAACGCCGATTCCCGCCATCCGCCGCTCGACCCGGCGGCGAGACGCAAAAAACCAAGAATCACCAACCGTGTACCCAAGTGGCTAAGGGGGAGGTCTGCAAAACCTTCATCATCGGTTCGATTCCGATCACGGCCTTGCAAATAGCCATATACTGATATTCAATTTTTTAACACAAGTGAAGTGAGCCACGATTTGAACACAACTGCTAAACAAGCAAAGACACAATTATCAGCGCTACGTGTGCTATTCCGACAACTGCCCAATTTCTCTGAGCCTTTAAGAACTTTTGAACGTTGTCTCGTGGACGGGCTTTCCATGCTTTTTCGTTGCCAGTGATTCCTAAGTATATCGAAAACGCAATCTGCGCAATAAACAATGCAATGTTTATCGCAATGTAGGCCATAATATCGATCTTGTCGTGTTCTAGCGCGATTCGAAGCAAATTCGGAAAAACAACAAACACAAATAAATACATAAGTCCTAACGCCCATAGTCTATGGGCAAGCGCCCATATCCAACCGAGCAAGAAAGCTCCGGGGTTGAAAAACCTTATTTCTTGAGGAACCGGAATTGCCTTTTGAGCATATTTGTCTATACCCGATTTTTTTCGCCACTCAGCCGCAAATTCGCATTGCTCGCATATATTCATCCCGTCGAGAGTTTTTACGCCGCATTTTTCGCAATACATATTTTCCCTTTTCATTCATGTTCTCAACGCAGAACCGCAGCGCGCAAATCTGCGTTGCTGATAATTCCTAAAACGACTCACCTCATATTATCATAAAAAGCGGCTTCCGCGACTTAAGATGTCCGCATTTTCTATTTTTCCAATTGACACGTTCGTCCGGTGTTGTCCAAACATGGAAAGCGTCGATATTTCTCAAACTGGTCGAGCGAGCTTATAATGCGTGATGCTGGCGGGCAGACGGGCCGGGCTGGCGCGCGCGGGTTAATGCGCTGCCGCGAGGGCGGCGCGGAAACCAGTGTCAGGCGCTATTTTAAGAATAAGTTTACGCAATTCGGCATCATCGCTGCATACATAAAACCAGAGCGCTTGAAAGAAATCCCGTATTGAAGCAAAATAGAACTATTAAGAAGCTCAAGCTCTATATTGAGACACATATCTGGGATTTCCTGTTCGTGGAAATGCATATGGTTACGATGGAAATATTTCGTTTTCCGGGTAAACTTTAAAGAGAAGTCAATTTAAGAATGAGAGGGATGTGAGAATAATGACAGGAAAAGATTCGATTATAAATGAAATCGAGCATCTTCCGGAGTCTTTTGTCGAAGAAATATTGGATTTCATCCGCTTTTTAAAATCAAGCGATTCACGGAAGAAATTGGGGATTGCCGTTGCCAGCGAGTCCTCGCTTAAAAAAGATTGGTTGAGACCAGAGGAGGATCAGGCTTGGCAAAATTTATAAGAGGCGATGTCGTTATTGTCCCATTCCCTTTTTCTGATCTGACTGAGGCAAAGAGGCGTCCGGCGCTTGTTATCGCTGACCTTGATGGGGACGATTATATCCTCTGCCAGATAACCAGCAGGCAAATCAAGGACAGATATTCCGTCTCAATTGAAGATGCCGATTTCGACGATGGTTCTCTCAAGCAAAGCAGCAACGTCAGGCCGAATCGTATTTTTACAGCAGATCAGAACATTATCCTTTATCGTATAGGACATCTCAGGCGGGATAAATTCATTGGAATCACCCGAAAGATAGTTGACATTATGCAAGCTGATTAGATGTTCTTAAACTTTCGACTGCATATTCACTCCGTTTTTCACAGAAATCACACGCTCAATCCGACTGCATATTAAGCCATTAAACCCGAATCCGTCATTAGGATTCGGGAGCGATTGTTAAGAGCGGATGAAACGCGGAGCGCAAAGCGCGTTTTTGCAGTGAATAGAACATAGGGTTCATGAACAATATAAATGGGTGGCACGCACAAACTTGCTTTGTGCGTGAGTTCGCCGCTATGAAAATCGCCCCGGTTTGCCGGCTCTATCGACGAATCCGGGTTAAAAACTCAGCTCCATATTGAACGCTTAAGTGGACTGCTTCGATGCGTTTTTTGCAGCAGACGGCATTGCGACGCCGACTGCCTGAATAGCATTGCGAAAAAAACGCCGCGCGGGAAGGATGTCTGGAAATCATGAACTCCCTCATTGCCTCTCATCGTCGTCAAGGTCTCCTTGGCAACGGGGAACCAATGAAAAAAAGGCGAAAGAGGAGCTTTCTGTCTATCCGTTACCAAGGCGACCTTGGTAACGATGTAAAAATATTACAGGACTTCACATGAAGTGAAGCTCTATTTTCCTTGCGTTATTTCCGCCGATATCAATGCTTTTATTATGTGTTTTGCCAACTGTTCATCTATCTCGTTATGCCTTGGAACGGGTTGCTTTCTACCCGTTGCGGGATTTCTATACAGATCATGACTTGCGCCATGTTTGACAAGCACGCAACCAGCGGAAGCGATCTTCCTGATAAGGGTTTTCCTTTTCATACCGTAAAGGCGATTTCTTTGACCTCATATTCATCCGGAACGTCTTCCATTGTCATGAGAATGTACGCTTCCTTCATGTTCTCCTCGAGTTCCTCAAGGGTTTCCCCCTGCGTCATGATTTCAGGATGTTCGAGGAGTTTGCCCAACCAGAATTTTTCACCTTTCCAATAAACCATTTTTAATTTGTTTTTCATTTTTCACCTCACATCAAACGCGGCGAGCACAGCATAAACCACTAAAGTTTTCTTGTCATAATTATACCTCGCCGCACAGGAACTGTAAAACTCTGTAAAGCCACGCTTCGTAGCCCGCATAAAACGCGACCTTCCGAGCGTTCATTCAGCCCCATCCTCTCCAATCGCCCTTCAAGATGTTGCCATTAACTGATATTATTGCAACACCGTTATAGCTAGAACAGGATTGGTTTTGCTGCGTATTTCCTGATATAATCACAAAAAGAGGGATTCGCTCAACGTTGCCAAGGTCTCCTTGGCAACGTTGAAAGTGGTGAAAGCGGAGCTTTGTGGCTATTCGTTACCAAGGAGACCTTGGTAACGATGAAATAAGCTATAGTGGCGCAGAGACTAGCATTGCACTGTTTATCGTGGTAATATTGAGGCAATCAAAGAATACGATTTTGATGTCTGTGTAATATTGAATAGAATTATTAGCACAACAACATGTCTTTTATTCGTTCTAAATCATTTTTCGTTATTGCCCTTATAGGAATTGCTTTGCTTTCTTTAATTGTGGTTGTTGAAAAGCGTCAATCAGTTCAACATTCTGAAATTGTAATCAACGCTCAACAGGACAATCCTGACTATAAAGATTCATTCTTTGAGCCTATATATTCGAAGGCATATGATGATGAGTATCTTGAGAAATGCATGGATATAGACAATAACTTAGAAGATTACTATAACCGCGATACTTTGAGTATGCATATAAAAGGTTGTCCATGTGTGCCGTTATCTATTGTAGATAATAAAGATTCATTGACAATTATTTGTGTTTCAGACTGGGCATCTAATCCTGCTGATTTGTGGATAATTATTCTGAATAAAAAGAATTCAGAATGGTCGAAACCAATACTATCAGGAATGATCTTATCAGGAAATAAAAGATTATACTTATTAGATAAGCTCCTGATTGACATAGCGCACATGAATTTGTCCAATGCTCAAAAAGACACTGATAATGATGGTTTGACAGACATTCTGGAGGCTCGTTTTGGAACTTCTCCTGTGCGTCCTGACACGGACGATGATGGGATTGTAGATTTGTATGACACAAATCCAACCGCGCCTCTGACTTATAACTGTTCGGAAAGCGATATGTATAGCGCTGTTTTCAACAACATGGAAAAACACAACGCTGGCCCGGTCTACGTGGTTAATTACTCTTCGCTAGAAAACAAACCTCAAAATCTTGAATCGCGCTGCACAATAAAACATGCTAATACGCTCATTTTACAAACATCCGGAAAAGGCATGAAGTATTATGCGACAGTCACATTTTCTAAGCCTGATATCACATCAACTGAAAACGCCACGATAAGAGCAGATTATGATTGCGGCCCCTTATGTGGCTATTTGTCATTATATTCGATCAGAAGGATTTCAAAAGAATGGAAAGTAATTGGAGAAGACGTGGAAATTATTCGTTGACAGCGCAGAAAGCTCCTCAATCAAAGTTTTTTTCTTTTTTTAGAACTCACATATCTCGTCAGCAATCGATTTCTATCAACAAGAGTCATTAACTGAATGCTGTTGCTGTACGTTGAAGCGCTCGGGTTTATTTTCGGCATTGCTGTCTGTTCGCGCAAGAATGGTTTGATGATGTCTTGTCGGAAGGGTTTGATTTTAATTTGGAGGTATGGCGCGGGAGGCGCTTGTGTTCCGCGCCGGGAGGATTGGAGGAGTGTTTTTCAAATGCGGCGGGGGAGTCTATAATGAGCGCTGCCGTGCGGGCAGACGGGCCGGGCTGGCGCGCGCGGGTTAATGCGCTGCCGCGAGGGCGGCGCGGGGCGGGCGCAGGCGGCCGGCTCTATGGGAGTTGCTGTGTCTTATCAAATCGTTTTCTTTTTTGTTATCCCCGTCGTGTTCGGGGGGCTTCTCGGATGGTTCACCAACTGGGTGGCCATTAAACTGCTGTTCTGGCCTGTGCGCCCGGTAAAGTTCTTGTTCAACCTTCAGGGCGTCATCCCTCGCAACAAATCCAACCTCGCGGAAAAAATTTCCGAGGAGATAGTTGGCAAGCTGCTCACGCCGGATTCTATCAGGGAAAAGTTGTCCGGGGACGAATTTAGAAATTCTATTGCGGAGTTGACGGGAAAATATTTCGCGGATGTCAGGGGATTGCGAATCCGCGAGTTCCACACGTTTCTGCCGGGGATGGACGGAGAGAGATGGAACGAAAACATCGGGGGAGTGAAATCGTGGCTGAAGGATTGGGTGGGGAACTATCTGGACGACGAGGGGTTCGAGTCGGGAGTCAGGGGCGTCATCGCGGACAACGTGAGCGAGCTGTCCGGAAAAAAGGTTTCGGAGCTTATCCGGGAAGAAAACATAGCGAGCCTGAAGGGGTATCTGTCAGAGAGGATAGATTATTTTCTGGGTCAAGAGCGGGTGGCCGGGTTCATAAGAAAGGTTATCGAAGAGCGGGTGGCCGCCCTCTCGGAGTCGGACAGAAAGTTGAAAAACATCGTCAGTTCGGTGGACCTCAACGAGATGTTGTACGCGCTGTACGAGAGGGAGATGCCGGGGCTTATCGAGAACTTGAACCGGCTGCTGGAAGACACGGAAATTGTCGGGATGGCCAAGGGCAGGCTTATTGCCGCGATAGAGCAGTATCTAAAGGAAAAGAAAATCTGGGGAACCGTCATCAAGGTCTTTTTCTACAACGAGAAAAAGGTGAACGAGATACTGGAAGAGAACATCAACCGGGGAATAGAGGAGTTGAAGCGGACGCTGAAGCGGGAAGAGACGGTGTCCAAGCTGAAGGATTTCGTGTTTGAGCACATCGACAGATTTCTGGACAAGAGGATAAGCGAAGCGATGTCGTACGTGCCGAAGGAGCAGGTGGATAATTTTGCGGTTGGTTTTGCGGCGCGGGCGTCGGCGCTCATCTCAGACGAAGAGACGCGCGGCTACCTGAAAGGCGAGTTGGACGGTTTTATCGACGGCATCGCTGACGAAAGGCTGGAGGATGTGGCCGCGAACTATTTCGGCTCAAGCGGCGAGGCGCTGGCGGGTTTTGCTTCCGAGCAAATAATCGGGGCGGCGCGAGGCGAGAACTCGCGCCGCGTTATCGACCGGGCGATAGATATTCAGGTGGACGCCGTGGCGGACATGACGCTCGGAGAAATCCTTCCGACGGACACTGAGAAAAGTCTTCTTAATTACCTCGCCGGAGAGGGAATGAACGCGATTGTGGAGCAGGTCCCCCGCGCGCTGGAACTTATCGACGTGAAAGAGATAACCAAGAGGAGCATAGAGAACTTCCCCGCCGAAGACATCAACAACATGCTGCACAACGTGATGAAGTCGGAACTGCGGTTCATAATTGTCCTTGGTCTGATTCTCGGTCTGCTGATAGGGCTGAGCCAAGGGCTGCTGCTGTTTTTCACGCAAGGGCTGTGACGTCCTTATGGGCGACAAATTAAATCCTCAGACATATTATCAACCGGGGAATAGGATATTATCATTATACCTTAATTTGGCGCGGGGAATCCTGCGCGGCGGCGCGCATAGAATGAAAAACGAGGCGGTATGGGACTTATAAAACTACAGGTGAAATCCAAAGCTCCGGCGGACTTGGTGTACGAGATAGCGCACCAGACGCCGGACTTCGTGCGCGCGCTGCCCAACATCAAGAGAATCAGGAAGCTTGAGGAGAACCAACAGCGGACGTATTCGAAAACTGAATGGGTTCTGGATGTGCCGCTGCCGAAAATACTCGGCGAAGTGTCTTGGATCAAGGACGCGATGTGGGACGACGCGAGCCGCAAGTGCGACATCCGACTTAACCGGGACTCAAAGGGCATCGTCAAGCGCGTTATAGGTTTATGGAAATTCTCCCAGTGTCAGGACGGATGCGTGATGAGCATGGACATGGACCTGACGGTTCAGCATTTCCTCATCGGCCCGGCCACCACCGCGATGATCGACAAATTGTTCAGGAAGAATATGGAAAGCCTCATGCTGGCCATCGGCGCCGAGGCGGAAAAACGTTTTTTCAGGTCGTAAAACAACAGCGAGGTTCACATCGAATGCAGAAAGTGGTTAACAGCTTGAAACTGAACTACCCGCTCGACCTTGTGTTGCAGGTGACGCACTTCGACCTTATGCGCAACATGCCGAGCTTTACTAAACTGCTGGGCATGGAGGAGATAAAGCTTCTACGGTTCGACGAGCACGAGGACGGCAGCCACGACGTGGAATTCACGCTGAAGTCTAAAGACCGCGTGCCGGCGTTCGCCCGGACGATCATCAAGCCGGAGATGCTTGTATGGCGGCAGATTGGAAAGTGGGACCCTGAAACCCTCACCATAGATTTCAAAATCGTGCCTCATTTTTTTCAGAGAGTAATCGATATCCGGGGCCGAAAAAAATACGTGGAGGGGACCGACTGCGTCACAATGGAAATAACTTCGTCCATCAGCGTCGGCATACCCGGCATCGGCAGGCTTGTGGAACAGGCCATAGTGAGCGAAGTGAAAAAGGAACAGATAAAGTTGCTGGGGAAAATCGAACAGGAAGTAAAAAACCGTTCGCAATGCTAGGCATCGCGCGCGGGTCGCGGCGCTTTTAATGCTTTAGTGCTATTAAGGGAAAACTTTTGAAAAAGTTTTTCCTTAAAATCCCTTTCAAAACATTTCAATGCGCGCGGCGGAGCGGGCGCGTTCGCGCCTTCGCTCCGCCGCGCTAATGTGAAAAGATATCTGAAAAGAACTTTCATCCCGAATCCGTCATTAGGATTCGGGAGCGATTGTTCAGAGCGGATGAAACGCGGAGCGCAAGGCGCATTTTTGCAGTGAATAGAACATAGGGTTCATGAACAATATAAATGGGTGGCACGCACAAACTTGCTTTGTGCGTGAGTTCGCCGCTATGAAAATCGCCCCGGTTCGTCGGCTCTATCGACGAATCCGGATTCATGAGAATGCCTGTGCTCCGAATACCGCTGAGAATCGGGAAATATCTTCGTAGGGGCGACCCGGTGGGTCGCCCTGTTGACAAAGGCAAAAGGGCGATTTTCAGCGAATCGCCCCTACAATTCGAACGCGCCGTGAATCCAGACGATTTTGCGCGGAATCTTATTTATAAATGATTTACATGGGGCGCAGGGAGGAGAAGCGCGTCAGCGATTCGCTCCCGACGACCATTGAAACGTTTTGAAGAGAATCCAAAGAGAAACTTTTTCAAAAGTTTCTCTTTGGCCGCCGGTCACATTGAAACTGTGAGGGCGATGCCCATGCCGCCGCCGATGCAGAGAGTGGCGAGGCCTTTGCGGGCGCCGCGTTTCTTCATCGCGTACAGGAGGGTGACGAGAATTCTCGCGCCGGACGCTCCGATGGGATGTCCGATGGCGATGGCTCCGCCGTTCACGTTTATGCAGTCCATGCGGTTTTCGATGCCGAGGTCGCGGATTACGCCGAGGGCCTGAGCGGCGAAGGCTTCGTTGAACTCCATCAGTTCGATGTCGTCGAAAGACCAACCCGCCTTTTTGACAGCGGCGCGGGACGCCGGGGCAGGCCCCATGCCCATGTACGCAGGGTCGACTCCGGCGGAAGCCCAAGATTCAATCTTCGCCAGAGGAGTCAAGCCGAGTTCCTTAACCTTTTCGCCGGAAGC
>JAKQBV010000609.1 GCA_029573925.1 bacterium | reverse complement strand
ACGAGGAAGTCGCGCGCGCCTTCGGGAGTCGATTTCGACAGCACCGGAGTGTCTATTTCAAGAAAGCCGCGCTCGAAGAAATATTCTCTGATTATCCTGTTGACGTTGCTGCGGAAGATGATGTTGCGCTGCATTCGGGGCCTGCGCAGGTCGAGGTATCTGTAGCGGAGCCTGACGCGCTCGTCTTCCGCGCCCTCCTCGCTCACCATAATCGGGGGCGGCTCGCTGACGCTGAGAATCCTTACTTCGCCGACGAGAACTTCGATCATGCCGGTGTCCAGCTTGGGATTCTCCATCCCCTCCGGTCTCCTGCGAACTTTACCCTTTACCGCGACGACGAATTCATTGCGGAGCGATTCGCCGACCGGGAAAACGTCGCCCGCCGCGCCCGGATCGAACACGGCTTGAGTCAGGCCATATCTGTCCCGCATATCAACGAAAATGACGCCGCCGTGATCCCTGCTGCGGTTTACCCAGCCCATCAGGCACACTTCCGCGCCGATATCGCTCTCTCTGAGGTCTCCGCACGTGTGCGTCCTTTTCCAGTCGCCCATCGGTTCAACTTTCAAGATGTCCACCTCTGCCCTTTTACTTGGCGTTGCGGAGCGCCCTGCCCCGCGAACGACAAATGAATATGATAATAAAAAACAGCTTCATATTCAATCAGCGCGCGACAGTCGCCTTCGCGCACGCGAATCCGCCACGGTTTCTTCCGGGCGAACCTGTTTTTTAAGTCGGAAATCTTCTCTTTTCTCGCTCTATCCCCATAATATATATCGACTTTGTTTAAGGAGGCGCGACATGCTGAAAGCGGGATTCGTAGGTTGGAGAGGAATGGTCGGCTCCGTTCTCATGGAGAGGATGGAGGCGGAAGGGGATTTCAAAGGATTCGAGCCGACGTTTTATACTACTTCGCAAAAAGGCTCCGAAGGCCCTAAGCTGGGCGGGTTAGATTCCGCGCCTCTCGAAGACGCTTTTGATATTGAGAGCCTGTCTCGCAACGACATAGTCGTCACCTGCCAAGGCGGAGACTACACAAAGAAAGTATATCCGGCCATGCGCAAATCCGGATGGAACGGATACTGGATAGACGCGGCGTCCGCGCTGAGGATGGAAAAAGACGCCGTTCTAGTTCTGGACCCGGTGAACAGGAAAGTAATCGACGCGGCGCTCGGCTCCGGCGTAAAGAACTATATCGGAGCCAACTGCACAGTGAGCCTGATGCTGATGGGGCTTGCTGGGCTGTTCGAGCGCGGGCTGGTCGAGTGGATGATATCGATGACATATCAGGCGGCTTCAGGAGCGGGCGCGAACAACATGAGGGAGCTTGTCGCCCAGATGGGAGCCATTCACGGAGCGGCGGCCGCGATGCTCGACAACCCGGCGTTCGGAATTCTGGACATTGACCGTAAAGTGGATTCCGTAATCAGGAGCGATGGTTTTCCGACGTCAAATTTCAAGGCCCCACTCGCGGGCAGCATAATCCCGTGGATAGACAGCCTGATGGAAAACGGCCAGACACGCGAGGAATGGAAAGGGGTTGCCGAGACGAACAAGATACTCGGCCTGAATCCGCCGGTCCCTGTTGACGGATTATGCGTCAGGGTGGGCGCGATGCGCAGCCACAGCCAAGCGATAACCGTCAAACTGAAAAAAGACGTCCCGCTCGACGAGTTGACCGGCATCATCGCGTCCGCCAACGAATGGGTCAGCGTGGTTCCGAACGAGCCGGATGAAACAAGAAAAAAACTGACGCCCGCCGCAGTGTCAGGAACGCTGGGAGTTCCTGTTGGACGAATCAGAAAACTCAACATGGGGCCTGAATACCTCGGACTATTCACCGTCGGAGACCAGTTGCTGTGGGGAGCCGCAGAACCGATAAGAAGGATATTGAAGATAGTCCTCGAACGGCTTGGCGGCTGAGCGAAGGAACTGAAAGAGATTCCCGCCGAGATAACGGCAATCGTTTTTGCGCGATTGCTGCCGCTGAATTATATTTTTCGTAGACGAATAGAACATATTTCGCAGCTTGCCGTTTGTATTTTTGAGCCTATCTTGCCGTTTAATTTTAATGTGGGGCGCGGATGTGGACACGCCCCGCGCGGGCCGTATAATAGCGGTGACTATGAAAGCGATACTTGCGTTAGAGGACGGAACGGCCTTCCACGGCGAGGGCTTCGGCGCGCGGGGCGAAAGCTTCGGCGAGTCTGTCTTCAACACTAGCATGACCGGCTATCAGGAGGTTCTCACCGACCCCTCCTACCGGGGCCAGATAGTGGCAATGACATACCCGCTCATCGGCAATTACGGAATAAACGAGGAAGACCACGAGTCGTCCCGGATATGGATGAGCGGATTCGTGGTAAAAGAATATAGCAAGATAGTGAGCAACTGGCGGGCAACCTGCTCGCTTGGGGATTTCCTGATAAAACACAACGTTGTCGGCATCGAGGGGGTGGACACGCGGGCGCTGACGAAACATATCAGAGACGCCGGCGCGATGACTGCCGTCATTTCTACTGAAGACCTCAATGTGAAGAGCCTCGTGAAAAAGGCGAGGACAGCCCCGAACATCGTGGGGCGCGATTTGGTGCGCGAAGTGGTTCCCGAAGGCCCTTACAAATGGTCGAAAAAAGGCAAATATAAAATCGCGGCGCTCGACTGCGGCATTAAGAGAAATATCTTGAGGCTTCTCGAATCTCACGGCTGCGCGGTGACTGTGTTTCCAGCCGGAACCGACCCTGAAACCATACTCGCCTCCAAACCTGACGGATTCTTCCTGTCGAACGGCCCCGGAGACCCCAACCTGCCCTATCTTGTGAACACAGCGAAGGCGATGCTCTCGCGGGAGTTGCCACTGTTCGGAATCTGCCTTGGCCACCAGATTCTGGGGCTTGCCCTCGGCGGCAGCGCGTTCAAGCTGAAGTTCGGCCACAGAGGGGCCAACCATCCGGTGAAGAACCTCCTCACCGGCTCGGTGGAGATAACGGTTCAGAACCACGGCTTCTGCATCGACCCGGCCTCGCTCGACCCGAAAAATATTGAAATCACTCACATAAACTTGAACGACGGAACGCTTGAAGGGTTCAGACACAAAAAACTTCCCGCGTTCTCTGTGCAATACCACCCCGAAGCCGCAGCCGGGCCTCGCGACTCGGAATATCTGTTCGGGGAATTTATCAAGCTTCTGGAAAAGA
>JAKQBV010000479.1 GCA_029573925.1 bacterium | reverse complement strand
TGATAGATGTCCGGCAATTCAACAGGGTTTAGTTTCGGTCTGAACACTCGCGACGTTGATACCGACGTATGCTTTTCTATAATTTCTTTTGCCGCTCCAACTTCCATTGCGACCCCTTTCCAACTGGTTGACTTGCGCGATTGTTCTTTCCACGTTATTGATTCTCCTGTTTCCGGCAAGTCAATTCCGGCGTATGCTCCGATTTCGTCTTTGATTCTGTTCTCACATTCGAGCTTCGATTTTTCTAGGGCTTCTTCCACCGCGAGCAGTCGTTTGTATTGCTCGATAGTCTCAAGAATATCAGTACCCGCGCCGACTGTCAATAGCTCCGGCAAATTATTCTTATACTTCGAGGCGATATACCGACCAGCGCTTTCGGTATCCCACTCCTCCGGCGGCTTCTTGGCGATAAAATGGTCATGCCAGAAAGCGGAACAGGTTTGAAAGATTGATTCAAAAAGTTCCGCATCAAACATGACCCTGTATTCCCTGTACTTGCCGAAATACAATATCGGCACATCGCATCTGTTCATCCCGCAAACGCCCATGTCCCAGACGCATTGAGTTAAATAATAGTTTGGTATCTGGTCGGTATATTCCTCGCCCCATTCGCCGTAATTACTCCGCTTGGCTTCGAGGATATACAGTTCGCCGTTTTCCATACAACCCGCATCAAGGTTGCACCGCATCCATTTTTCGCGCGGGTGGACAACCTCAATGCTTCTGCATATCCTGACAGGCGGGTGACGGCGCTGATACATGGCGACGATAAATTCTTCTGCGATTGTTCCGTCTGCCATATCGTCGTTTGATTCATTTACGATGTCGCTTGTCTTTGAAACAAATACATCAAGCGGCGTTTGCCAAGGCGATAGGCCGAGGATAGCGGCAACATCAGAGCCGCCTATTCCGTGCCGTCTTGCTTCTAACTGTTTATCTGTCAGCATTGTTGACCACCTTTCTCCTCCAGCGAATTGATTCTCTCGGCAAGCTTGATAAGCGCGGCGCGGGTTTTCTGTTTTGTCAGGTCGCACCACTCAGCACAACAGTTGCCCCCTTCATCTTTTAGCGGGCAATTTCCACAAACGCCAAGCCTGTTATATTTTTCGCACAGCGGGCAATAGTAATCAACAAACACATAATTCTTTACCGCTTTTTTAACATCGTCGTCCGTCTCGAAAATTGCAAGCTTTATATCATACGCCTGAATTGTGGCGTTGATAGCGTTTTTTTTCATGGTCTTTCCGCTCACGCCATCCACAATCATATTAACCAGTTCCTTGCATTCGAGATTCTTGTTTTTCATCATACGTCCTCCACTTTTATTGTGACTTTGACCTCATGGCATGTGTCGCACATGCCGTCTATCAGGCCGTTCCACTTTTCTTTGTCCGCGTTTCGTTTGCAGAACTCAAGCTGTTCTTCGTCGCAGAATACGACTTCATCGTAATGGTTGTCAATGAGCTTGTCTATTGCTTCTTCTGGCGTGTGCGATGTCCAGCGCGTGAATGTTTTCTCGGCCATTGTTTCATCCCTCCGTTTTCTTTAATTTTATTCGCGGCGCGTTAGCCAATTCCTTCCACTTATCACCGAGGTCGGCGCAGGCCATGAAGCGCGCGTGTTGACGGGAGTATAGGCCGCATGGTTCGCCGCCTTGTTGACGGCATATCCTGTAGGCTTCTGCGTCGCATAGAACAATCTTGCCGTGATAATCCATGAAGATACCCACGATGTCGGCATCTGGTTTGAATAGTGCGGGGTCTTGATATGGCTTGAGGTAGATTCCTGTTACTCCGGCTGTGAACATTTTCATCCCTCCCGCTTTTGATTATACAGCTCGCCGCCAACAGACTTAAGAGCGTCAAGCTTGGCCGAGCCATAGACGCGCAGGTCGCCGCCAACAGACTTGAGAGCCGGG
>JAKQBV010000445.1 GCA_029573925.1 bacterium | reverse complement strand
TGCGATGGGCGCGTTGTGCAACGGCGGGATGCTGATGAACCCGACGGTGATCGAGAAAGTGGTGGACTCGGAAGGCAATGTGGTCAGCTCTTTCGAGCCGAAGCCGATACGTCGAGTGATAAAGGAAGACACGGCGAAGCTGATGAGGACGATGCTTGTGGGGGCGGTGGAAGAGGGGACGGGAAAGGCGGCGAGGATTCCGGGATACGCTGTTGGAGGGAAGACCGGGACGGCGATTATGCCGAGGACGGACGGAAGGGGATACACGCGGGACGTCGTGTCGTCATTCGTCGGGTTTGCGCCAGCGGAGAATCCCGAAATTCTGGTTATGGTGACGATTGAGCGCCCGCAGAGGGGGCTGGGATACTACGGCAGCCAAGTGGCGGCTCCGGCTGCGGGCGAGATAATGAAAAAGGCGCTGTGGCGGATGAATGTTCCGCCGGCGGACATTGAGGGCGGAATGTACGGTTTTCAGCCGGATACGGAGATACCGAATGATTGAGAAGAAATTATCAAGTCTTTTGACGGGAGTGGGGCATCAGATAGCGGGAGGCTCCCCGGACGCGATTGTGACATCCGCAGCGTATGATTCGAGAGAGTGTTCTCCGGGATGCGTTTTCTTCTGTGTGCCGGGATACAGCGTGGACGGGCACGATTTTGCGCCTGAGGCGATATCGCGAGGGGCCGCCGCGCTGGTGGTCGAGCGGGACGTGCCGGCTCCGCCGGACGTGGCGGTGATAAAGACTCCGGACGCGAGGCTGGCGATGGCGCTGATTTCCGCCGCGTTTTACGGTTTGCCGTCTAGCAAAATTAAACTCGCCGGGGTGACCGGGACGAACGGCAAAACGAGCGTGGCGTATCTGATAGACGCGCTTCATCGGCAGGCGGGAATCGCCAGCGGGCTTATCGGCACGGTGGAGAACAGGGTGGCCGACGTTTCTCTGAAAGTTAAGCGGACCACTCCCGAATCCATGGACCTTCAGGCGTTGCTGGCGATGATGGCGGACAAGGGCGTCAAGCGGGCGGTGATGGAGGTTTCGTCTCACGCCCTGAAACTGTCGCGGGTCGCGGGTTGCGAGTTCAGTTCGGCGATATTCACCAACCTCACGAGAGACCACCTCGATTTTCACAAGGACGAAGAAGACTACTTTGAGTCGAAAAGACTGTTGTTCTCCAAGCATCTGGCGGAGGGCGGGCCCGCATTGCTGAACAGCGACGACCCGATGTCGGCGCGCATCGCGAAAACGCCGGGGCTGAAAGTTGTCAGATACGCGGTTGACGATCCTGAAGCCGAGGTTCGGGCTACAGGCGCGAAGCACGCTCAAGACGGAATAAGCTATCGGATAGAGTCGCCTTTTGCCGCCGCGTTTGAAGTGAGAACGAGGCTGATGGGCGGGTTCAACGCGTACAACACTCTGGCGATGGCGGCGTATGGACTGACGGCCGGATTCTCTCCGGAGGACATACAGGCGGCGCTGGAGAGTTTCAAAGGCGTGCCGGGAAGGTTCGAGAGGGTAGACGCCGGCGGGCCGGTCGGCGTGTATGTGGACTACGCGCATACCCCGCACGGTCTGGAAAACATATTGAAATCCGCGCGCGAGATATGCAAGGGCAGGCTGATAGCGGTGTTCGGATGCGGCGGAGACAGGGACAAGACGAAGCGGGCTTTGATGGGCGGGATTGCGGCTGAGTTGGCGGATGTGGTTTGGGTGACGAACGACAACCCCCGCACGGAGGAGCCGCACAGGATAATTGATCAGATAACGCTAGGGATTGAGCAAGCGTTGATAAAACTGGACCGCTCAAGGCAGTTCAGGTATCACGTCGAGCAGGATAGATTCGCCGCGATTAAGAGGGCGATTGCCTGCGCCGCGCCGGGAGATGTCGTGGTTATCGCTGGAAAGGGACATGAAACGGAGCAGATATATAAAGACAGGGTGATACATTTTGACGACAGGGAAGTGGCGGGAAATATTTTAAGGGAGATGGACGGCAGTGGAGTCGACGCCGATTGCGAAGCTGATTGAATGGAGCGGCGGGCGGCTCGAGCGCGGGAGCGCGTCGGGGACCGCCGTCGCGGTTGAGACGGACAGCAGGCGCGATTGCGCGGGGGCTGTGTTCGTTCCGCTGGTCGGGGAGAAGTTCGACGGCCACGAGTTCATCGCATCGGCGGCGGCGAGGGGAGCGGCGGGATGCTTGACATCAAAGGATATTGCCGCCGGGCTTCCTGAAAGTTTTGCGGTGATTAGAGTCGCGGACACGCTGAAAGCGTATCAGGCGATAGCGAGGGGATATAGAAGGACTCTGCCCGCGAAGGTTGCGGCGATAACGGGAAGCTGCGGCAAGACAACGACGAAGAATATGCTGGCTAACGCGTTAAGCCGGAAAAAGATTACGAAGACGGAAAAGAACGAAAACAATGAGGTGGGAGTTCCGCTGACATTGTTGAGGATGGACTCGACGACGGAAATAGCTGTGCTCGAATTCGGAATGAGGGGCAGAGGGCAGATAGCCGAACTGGCTGAAATCGCGGAACCGGAGCTTGGATTGATAACAAATATTGAAGCGTCTCACATCGGAATCCTCGGATCGATGGAGGCTATATGCGACGCGAAGGGGGAGCTTCTTGAGAGGCTTCCCGCGCGCGGGACGGCCGTGTTGAACGCGGACAGCGAGTGGTTCGACAGGCTCGCAAAGAAGACATCGGCGCGGATAGTTTCTTTCGGAATGGAAAAGGGCGACTACAGGGCGGCGGGCGCGAAGATGAGGCTGGACGGATCGAGTTACACTTTGGAAACGCCGTTTGGGAGAATGGAAATCGAATCTTCGCTGACAGGCCGCGGGGCGATAATCAACGCGGCGGCGGTGGCGGCGGCGGCGATGGAGCTTGGGGAGCCGCTTGACGCGGTCGCGGAAGGTCTGGCGATGGACATCGGAGAGGCTGGACGCATGCGGCGGGTCGGAACGCCGGACGGCAAGTTGCTTATTGACGATACTTATAACTCCTCGCCGGCGTCGCTGGCTATGACATTGGAGCTTTTGGGGACGGTGGAGTGGAGCGGGCGCAGGGTGGCCGCGCTTGGAGACATGAAAGAACTGGGCGATTTCAGCCGCGACGAACATTTCAGAATAGGAAGGGATTTCGCGGCTAAGAGCGCCGACGCGCTTGTGACGGTCGGCTCCGAGGCCAAAGCAATAGCGGAAGGGGCGTTGTACGCCGGGATGCGAGAGGACGGCGTTGCGGCGTTTGAGACGTTCGAAGAGTTTGCGGAATCCGGGGCCGGACTGTTCGGGCCGGGGGACCTTGTTCTTGTGAAAGGTTCGCGCGCGATGGGAATGGAGCGGGTCGTGAAATTTATCGAGGAGGCGTCAAAATGAGTCTTCTGGCGTCCGCCGGTTTGGGATTCGCGCTGTGCTTGGGGTTTACGCGGCTGTGGATGGTCGTGCTCGCCAAGTGGAAGATGCGGCAGGTGATAAGGACCGACGGGCCTGAGTCGCACCTGAAGAAGAGCGGGACGCTGACGATGGGCGGCGTGGCGATGTTCGCGGCGTGGGCGGTAGCGACGGCTGTCGCGTCGAACGCGGCAGACGTAAAAATCCGGGCGCTGTTCATAATAGCGGCGACGAGTTTTGCCATAGGATTTGTGGACGATTTCGCAAAGTTCAGAGGCAAGAAAACGGAAGGTCTCAAGGCTCGATACAAAATACTTATTGAAATAGCGCTGGGAGCGTTTTTGGGAGCGTTTGTTATTTGGCACGCGGATGTTTGGGGACCCGGAGCCGCGAACGCGACGGCCATCTGGACGCCGAAGTGGTTCGGAGCTTTGAACGCGGGCGTTCTGTTTATTCCGTTCGTGATTATCGTTTACATCGGCACGATAAACGCCGTGAATTTGAACGACGGTCTGGACGGTCTGATGTCTGGCTGCGTCGCTGTCGTGCTGTCCGCGCTGGGGTTTTTCATCAGCAAATACGGGGACAGGACTCTGCTTCCTCCGATAGCGGCTCTTATCGGAGTTCTGGCGGGTTTTTTATGGTTCAATACGCATCCGGCGAAGATTTTTGCGGGCGACACCGGCTCATTGTTTCTGGGCGGAGCGGTGGCGGCGGTGGCTGTGATGGCGAGACTGGAGTTGTTTCTTGTCGTTGCGGGGGCGGTTCTCGTGTTGGAAGCGCTTTCGGTGATTCTTCAAGTCGGGACGTTCAGGCTGACGGGCAAAAGGCTGCTGCCGATGGCGCCCCTGCATCATTCTTTTGAAAAAATCGGATGGAGCGAACCGCAGATAGTAGTGAGATTCTGGATAGTGTCATGCGCGTTCGCGGCGGTAGCGATATGGATGTTCTAGGAGTCAAAGCCTTGAAGGGTCTGCGCAAGGGGAAAGACGCGGCGCGGGGCGCTCGCGTTATGGTCGTCGGAACGGGAGTGACCGGTCTTGCGTGCGCGCGGGCTTTGCCGAAGTTCGGGGCAGAGACGATAGTCACCGACCTTAAAGGCGGGCAGTCTCCCGCCGACATCGCGAGAATAGAGGAAGCGGGCGCGAAATTTCTCCCGCTTTCCGAGGCCGAAGGGGTAGGCGCGGACGCGCTGGTTTTGAGTCCGGGCATTCCGACGGACGACGAAAGATTGATTGAGCTTAAAACGCAGGCCGGAGCGTGGATGTCGGAGATCGAGTTGGCTTACATGCTCTGCGAGGGAAGAATTCTGGCTGTGACGGGAACGAATGGAAAAACCACGACGGCGACGCTGGCCGGCCGGATACTGTCGGACTGTTTCGATGACACGAGGGTGGCCGGGAACATCGGCGACGCGTTCATCGAGGCGGCTGAGGGAAGCGGGCCGGGGACGGTTTTCGTTATCGAGGTCAGTTCCTACCAGCTGGAGGGGTGTTTTAATTTCAGGCCGGATGTCGCGATAGAACTGAATGTTCAGCCGGATCACCTAAAGAGGCATGGGACAATGGCAGCGTATGCGGCCGCAAAGGCGAGACTGCTGACGCGAATGACGGAGAGCGGGACGGCTGTTCTGAACGCGGACGACATGCTGGTGGCGGCGATGGCGAAGGGAACGCGTGCCGGGATATTGAACTACAGCGTCGAGAGGGAGCTTGAGCGGGGGGCGTTTTTGAGAAGCGGGCGGATGATTCTGCGGATGGGCGGCGAGGAAGAAATTATCGGCGACGCAGGAGAAATGAAAATAAAAGGGCCGCACAACGAGGGGAACGCTATTGCGGCTGCCGTGGCGGCGAGGGCGATGGGCGCTCCGGCGGAAAATATACGAAAAGCCCTCAAAGATTTTGAAGGGCTGAAACACAGAATAGAAACAGTGGGATTCGCGCGCGGAGTTGAGTGCGTGAACGACAGCAAGGCGACGAATCCTGACTCTACGCGGGCGGCATTGAGGATGTTCGCGGGTCGCGCAGTCACATTGATTATGTGCGGAGACGACAAGGGGTTTGACTACGGCGGTCTGTACGAGGACATCGAGGCGGCGGGCGCGAAGGTGATAGTGATGGGAGCCGGGCTAGCGAGGGTGGCGGACGAGCTTGAAGCTCGCGGCGCTGCGGATGTGGCGCGGGCGGCGGATATGGCTTCGGCAGTGAGGACGGGTTTGGAGATGACGCCGGAGGGCGGAGCGCTTTTGCTGTCTCCGGGGTCTTCGTCTTTCGACATGTATAAAAACTACGAGGAGCGGGGAGAAGATTTTAGGAATGAAGTCAGACTTGCGCAATGACAACAGGCGAAGGGTTCCGCCGCCGGTGACGCAGGTCGCCGCCGACACGGGCAACCTGAGCAGGTCGCCGGATTTCTCGATTCTCGTGATTAGCGTGCTTCTCACCTGTTTCGGGATAGTGATGGTCACGGCTGCGTCTGGGCTTTTCACTCTGGGCAAACAGGGCGCTGGCATGAGCTATCTGAGCAGGGAACTTTACGGAGTCGTCGTCGCGTGGGGCGCGATGATATTCACCGCCTGCATAGACTACCGCGCCTATAAAAAACTTGCCATCCCGATAGCGGGGGCGGCGGTTTTCGCCCTCCTTCTCGTTATGATTCCCGGCTTGGGCGCTGAAATTAACGGAGCGCGCAGATGGATTAAACTAGGCGGGTTCATGTTTCAGGCCGGAGAGCTTGCGAAGATAGCGGTGATAATAATCGTCGCCGTGATTCTGTCCGAGATGAACGAAAAGATAGGTGATATTAGAACATTGGGAATGGTGTATGCGGTTGTGGGCGGAGCGGCGGTTCTGCTGATGTTGCAGCCGGATTTCGGAATGACGATCCTGATAGCTGTAGTAGCGACGGCGATGCTGTTCATTGCGGGCGCGAAGCCGCTCCATCTCGGCGGGGTTGGAATTTTGGGAGTCGCATTCTGTGTTTTCTTCATCTTCACTGAGGAATACCGCAGACAGCGCATATTGGGTTTTTTAAATCCTTATGAAAACGCGAGCGATTCGGGATATCAGGTTTTGCAGTCTCTGATAGCGGTAGCGAGCGGCGGCTTTTTCGGGCGCGGTCTAGGTGAGAGCAGGCAAGTGTCTTTCCTGCCGCAGTTCAACACGGACTTTATCATCAGCATAACGATAGAGCAACTCGGGATAGTGACTCTGTTCATCGTCGTGTGCCTGTTCGCGGCGTTTACTTACAGGGGATTCAAGATCGCGTCGAGATGCGTGGATCCCTTGGCGTCTTATCTGGCTTTCGGGATAGTGTTTATGATCTCGATGCAAGCTGTTATGAATATCGCCGTCGCGCTGGGATGCATGCCCGTGACCGGGCTTACGCTGCCGTTCATCAGCTATGGAGGAAGCTCGTTGATGATGCTGTGCGCGTCGGTGGGGATACTATTGAATATATCTATGCATTCGATGGCGACGACCGGGAGGCGAAATGAAAAGGTTTGTGGAAGCGGTTGGGGGAACCGGAGGCCACCTGTACGTGGCGGTAGCCCTAGCGCTTCATTACCGCCGAACCGAACCTGATGTCGAAGTGACGATATCGGGAAGGGGCGGCGGAGGAGAAGAGAAGGCTGTCGCGGCCAACGGGCTGCGTTTCGCGTCCGTGCGGACGGTTAAGCTGCCGCAGAAAAAGATTTCTCTGGAAACCGCGCTGTTTCCGGCGAGGCTGTTGGCGGCTGTGGCGGACGGGTGGAGGCTTCTCGGCGAACTGAAACCGTCTGTCGTGGCGGGGTTCGGAGGATTCGGCTCGTTCCCGGTTGTGACGGCGGCCCGGTTGAGAGGGATTCCGGTTTATCTGCACGAACAGAACGCGCTCATGGGGCTGGTGAACAAGGTGGCGGCGAGGTTCTCTGAAAAGGTGTTCGTCAGCTACGAGGAGACGGAAGGCTGCCCTAGAGCGGACATGCTGTTCGTGGGGAATCCGAGCAGGTTCGAGGGAGTTGAAAAAACAGGAAAGACGGCGGCGCGCGCCGCTCTCGGTCTGGACCCGGAGAAATGGACTCTGTTTTCATTCGGCGGAAGCCAAGGCGCAAGATCAATAAATAAAGCGATGCGGGAGTGGATCAGAATAAACAGGGACAAGAGAGACATGCAGGCGATACATCTGGCCGGGCGCGGGAATTACGAAGAGACGCGCCGCGAGTTTGCGGAGGCTCTCGGAGAAGGAGCCGCGCTCCGGGTCGAGGCGCGCGACTATCTCGAAGAAATGAATCTGGCGTACGAGGCGGCGGACCTGACGATTTGCCGGGCCGGGGCGACCAGCATCGCGGAACTGACTTCGCTCGGCGTTCCGGCTCTGCTCGTCCCTTATCCGTTCGCAACCGGCAATCATCAGGAGAAGAACGCGCGGCGCGCGGCGGAAGCCGGAGCGGCTTTGATGGCTCTGGACTCCGAGCTTGACGGCAACTTGCTCCACACTATCGTCGAAGGATTGAAAAGCGACCTCTGCAAACTTGAAGAAATGTCGCGCAAGTCGCGCGCGATGTACAAAGAAGGCGCCGCCGCCAAGATGGCAGAGCATATTTCAGCTCGCTTGAAGGCGTGAAGGAGGAGATCGAAATGACGGTTCAACCTGATCCGAATGTTCAGTCAACTCTCAAACGAGAGAGAATCAGGCGCGTGAAGGTCAGAAGAAGAAGGACGCTTCTAATCGCATTCATACTGCTTTTTTCCAGCCTGTTTGTGATAAACAGCGAGCCTTTCAAGGTGAAGATTATTGAAGTGTCCGGAGCCAAGAGGACAAGCGCGGAGGAAGTGTACAAAAGGTCGGAAATTGAGATCGGCGAGAGTCTTGTGACCCTTCCGGTCGGCGAGATAAGGG
>JAKQBV010000432.1 GCA_029573925.1 bacterium | reverse complement strand
CGCTACCGCGCAGAAGCCGCGGCGTCTGTCCGGGATTGCGCGGAATGCTCCGCGCTCGTTGTTGTAGAATCGCGCCGGCGGGCTGGCGCCGGGGACGCCTCGTCAGAGGCTCTTGCCCATGATGGCGCAAAGGTCTACCATCCGCGCCGAGTACCCCATCTCGTTGTCATACCACGAGACGACTTTCACGAGCGTTCCGTCGATGACGTCCGTCAGCGTGGAGTCGAAGCTCGACGACATGTGCGAGCCTTTGAAGTCCATTGACACAAGCTCTTCGTCGCAGTATTCGAGGTAGCCCTTCATCGGCCCGTCGGCGGCTTTCTTCATGGCCGCGTTGACTTCATCTATCGCGCAGGGCTTCGATGTGACGACCGTGAGATCGACGACCGAAACGGTGGGCGTCGGAACGCGCAGCGCATAGCCCTTCATTTTGCCTTTCAGCGACGGTATAACGTCCCCGATTGCCTTTGCGGCTCCGGTGGACGAGGGAATTATCGAGAGCGCGGCGGCTCGCGCGCGCCTCAAGTCCTTGTGCGCAAGATCGAGTATCCGCTGGTCGTTCGTGTAAGAATGAATCGTGCACATCAACCCGTGAACCACTCCGAAGTTGTCCGCGAGAACTTTCGCCACCGGGGCGAGGCAATTGGTCGTGCATGACGCGTTCGATATGACATGGTGCGACTTCGGATCGTAGATTTCGTCGTTCACTCCGAGGACGATCGTGGCGTCCACCGGGTCTTTGCCGTCTCCGGGCGCGGACACTATGACTTTCTTCACGGTGTCGCCGAGGTGGACGGCCGCTTGGGCGCGTTTCCTGAACAGCCCGGTCGACTCGACCACTATCTGAGCGCCGGATTCCGACCACGGGATTTCCTTCGGGTCTTTGCATTTGTAAACCGCTATCTTTTTTCCGTTTACTGTGATTAAGCCGGGCTTGCCTTCTTCTGCCGACTCCTCAAACGCGACGCTCGCGTTCAGCCTTCCGAAATTCGAGTCGTATTTGAGAAGGTGAGCCAGCGCCTGAACATTGGTCAGATCGTTGATCGCGACCACTTCAACGCCTTGCTTTTCCAAGCAACAACGAAGCATGTTCCTTCCGATTCTTCCAAACCCATTAATTCCGATTTTTACCGTCATATTCATCTCCTCTATAAAATTCAAAGTAAGTCTTGATTATAGCGCTAACCGCCCAGATTCATAAGCTTCTCGCGCAATTTTTCCAGATCGAAAGGAATTGCGGCGGGGCCGGCCGCTTTAAGCTCGTCGCGGGCGATTCTCATTACGCAGGCCGCCAGCTTGTCCGGGTCGTGCCGCACAAGCTCGTCCTCCCTGACGAGGTCCTCGGCGATAACGTTCCTGATGCCGAGGCGGGCGATGTTCTCGCGGTCGACCTTGACCGGCCGCGCGCCTTCCGCCTCGTATCTGGCCAGCAGCCTCGACGGGTATTTTTTGTTCACGACTATGTGGTCAATTGAGTTGCGGCCTGTCAACTTAATAACGCGCGACGCGTGATCCGCGGCGGTGAACCCGTCCGTCTCGCCCGGCTGCGTCATCACATTGCAGACATACACGCGGGTCGCCCTCGTGCGGCGCACCGCGTTCAGCAGGTCCTTGACCAGCAGATTGGGCATTATGCTCGTGAACAGAGAGCCGGGGCCTATGACGACTATGTCCGCGTCGATTATCGCCGCGACCGCCTCCGGGAGCGCCCGCGCGTCCGCCGGCGACAGGAACACCCTGTTGATCTTCGCCGGGTCCGCCGTTATGCTCGATTCCCCGGTCACTATCAGGCCGTTTTCCATCTCCGCGCACAGCGTCACGTTCTGCACCGTCGATGGCAGCACGCGCCCGCGAACGTTCAAAACCTTGCTCAACTCCTGAACCGCCAGATTGAAATCGCCATGCTTCAACTCCGTCATCGCCGCCAGAAGAAGGTTGCCTACCGAGTGTCCTTTGAGCGGCCCCTCGCCGTGAAAACGGCTGCTGAAGAGGTCTATCATGGATGTCTCGGACGGCGCAAGCGCGGCAATGCACTGACGTATGTCCCCGGGGGGCAGAATGTTAAGCTCGTCCCTCAGCCGCCCCGAACTGCCTCCGTCGTCGCTCACCGTCACTATGGCTGTGATGTTAGATGTGTATTCCTTAAGACCGCGAAGCAGAGAGTGAAGTCCCGTGCCGCCGCCGAGAACGACAATTTTTATGCCCTTGCTGAGCATCACTTCCTCGTACAGCCGGTCTATGAGCTTGTCGTTGCCCCCGTCCGGCATGAAAACGCCTATAACGCGCCCGTTCAGCCGCCGCACGCCGTAGATGATGAAAGCTATCCCGAGCAGCGACAGCGAAATCCCGAACACCCCCTGCCTGACATAGGATGTCACCAGAAGATAGAACTCGCGGGGGATGTTCTTGCCCATGATGAAGACCGCGCCAAGGCTTAGCATTAGGGCGCCGAGAGCTATCACCGCCACCCATCTTTTTATGCGGAGTCCCGGAAGGAACCATTTCCAACCGTTCATGGTCTGCCTCGCTCGCGGGCGCGGGCGTCAGCCCGCGGAAATGTCCCTGTGTTTGACCGACACGTTGTATCCATGCTGGGTAAGAATCCTGCAAAGCTCGATGGAGAGAACAACCGATCTGTGGTGTCCTCCCGTGCAGCCGACCGCCACCACCAGATTGCGCCTGCCTTCGGCTATGACATGCGGCAGCGTGAACAGCAGAAGGTCGGCTGTTTTCGAGATGTAGTCCTGCGTCACTTGACTCGTCATCACGAACTCGCGCACTTCCCTGTTCTCTCCCGAAAAATTCTTCAGCGATTCCTCGTAGTATGGGTTCGGCAGGAAGCGCACATCAAGAGCCACATCGGCCTCCGGCGGCAGCCCGTACTTGAAACCGAACGATATTATGGTGACCGAAAGCCCGGCGGACTGCTCGTCTCCGAGTATCGCCTTTGAGATTTCCTTTTTGAGAGCCGCCGGCGTTTTGGTGGATGTGTCTATGTAGTAGTCCGCTCGGTCCTTGAGCCGCTTTAGAGCCTTTCGCTCCGCGTGAACGCCCTCGATTATCGTCGTCTCGTCGTTCGCCAGAGGAGGCAGCCTGCGCGTCTCCTTATAGCGGCGCAGCAACGCCGAATCGTTAGCGTCGAGGTAAATGATTTTATAGCTGTAAGCCGCGCGGTCCAGAGCGTCCAGAGCCTTGAACAGTTCGTCGAAGAACTCCCCGCCCCTGATGTCTATGACCAGCGAAACGCGGTCTATCTTCCTGCTCGAATTCGCCGCCAGTTCCGCGAAATGCGGGATTAGCGCCGGCGGCAGATTGTCGACGCAATAGAAACCCATGTCCTCTAGGCACTTGTTGGCGAACGTCTTTCCCGCTCCGCTCATGCCTGTGAGGATGTAAAACTCGACCTTAAGATTCTTTTTTTGCGTAGTCATAGTCAAAAAGTTTTTTCAACAGGGTGGCGTCCCCTCCCCTGTTCGCCGCGTTCACGGCGTATCTTGCGAGCACGTCAGCCTCGAGGTTCACCGTCGCGCCCGGCTTCTTTTCTCCCAGAGTCGTCTGCGCCGCGGTGTGAGGAATGACATACGCCTCGAAAACGTCGCCCTTCGTCTCGCCGACCGTAAGGCTGATGCCGTCCACCGCGACGCTGCCCTTCTTGGCGAGGAACGGAGCAAGCTGCGCC
>JAKQBV010000606.1 GCA_029573925.1 bacterium | reverse complement strand
GGGGTTGGTCGCTCTGTCGATAAGGATGTTGAACTGCTCCCTGTGGGTTGGGAATCTGCGGGCGGCGCCGCGAAGAGTGGAGATGGCTTGGTCGGGTTCATCGCAGTTGCCGTAGCTGATGGCAAGCGAGAGGAAAAGCTGAGGCTCGTCAGGAATCCTTTTTACGAGTTCGGACAAGACGGTAACGGCTCTCTCGCAGTCGAGGGATGAATAGAATTTCTGGAGCGGGAATTCGGGGTCGATTTCTCTGATTTCGCGGACGGCGCGGGCGAAGTTGTCGTGCTGGCCCACGTTGCGGAATAGGATGGCGAGCGCGTAGAGGAGTTCGAGGTTGCGGTCAAACTCGGCCATGATTTCCTCGACCTCGCGCGCGTAGAGGTGTTGAAGGCGGCAGTTGTAGTATTGTTCGGCGATCTCGATGCGGAGCCAGAGCATGTCGCGGCGTTTCTCTTTTGCGTGGTCGAGGACTTCGACGGCTTTCGAGCAGGCCCCCATCTGGTTGTATATGCGGGCGAGGTTGATGTAAGGGGATGCGTAGTAGGGGTCAAGTTTGGAGGCGGCGTTGTAGTATTCGATGGCGGCGTCGCGCTGTCCGAGGGCGACGAGAGCGCCGGCGATGTTGTGGAGGGCGCGGGAGTTGTAGGGGTCGAGGGCGAAAGCTGTAGTCCAGAGGGCGACGGCCTCGGAGATGGACTTCTGGGTCTGCTGGCGGAAAAGAACGGTGGCGAGGGCCTCGTGCAACTGGGGATCAAGCGGGTCGAGTTTCAGGGCTTTGCGCATCAACTCAAGTCCTTTTTCCCTTTGGCCGAAATAGAACATGCAGTGGCCTTTGTTGGATAGGGCTTTTGAATTGAGAGGGTCGTATTTAAGGGCGAGGTTGAATTCTTTTAGAGCGGTTCTGAAATATTTTTGGTCGCCTGTCTGAGCGCCGAAGTCGAGATAAATTTTTCCGCGTTCGTTGTGGATGGAGGAGATGTTGACGGCGCTTGAGTCGTCTAGGGAGATGTAGCGCGGGCCGCCGCCGAAGGCATTCCATTGGGGGGTGGCGTCGGCTTCGAGCATGGAGTCGATTTCGTCCGGGGAGATGTTGCCGGGGGCGATTCTGTATACCGCGCCTCTTGGGACGGTGCGGTAATCCATTTCGAGAGGTATGAAAAGGAAGTCGGAATAGAAGGCGCGGGACGGGTTTGCGCGCATAAGTTCGACGGCGTATCTGGCGCGGGCGGGGTCGTCCACTCTGAAGACGGGTTTTTCTTCCTCGAACAGAGAAGTGTCCGGGAATATCACGTCGGGGTAGTGTCGCCGCAGGCGGTCAAGTTCCCATTTGAAGGGAAGGAACGAGACGGGGACGACGGTTATTTCGCGGCGTTTGAAGATGTCGCCCTCACAGGCTCTGAAGTAGCCCATGATGCCGGGCGTCTGGGTTCCGATGAAGACGACGCTGTTTGATCTGACGTCGTCGATGATAGCCTCGCCGAGGATGCGGGCGCCGCCGGCGCGGTTCATGTGGCGGCGGTCCGCGCCGGTGAGGTTGACTCCGACGATGAAGAGGATGAGCGCGGCGGCGGCGAGCCTGAACGGGGCTTTCCACAGAGCGCCCCTGAGGGGCCTCCAGCCGACCACCGCCGCGGCTCCGGCTCCGGCGAACAGGCTCATGACGATGAACATCTGGACTCGGAGGGCGTCGGGTTTTCCGTGGCTGATCAGCAAAGAGCCTGCGAGCGCGCCCGCGCCGCATAGGACGGCAAACAGGGTGGTCCGCCAGTCTTTGCGGAACAGGAGGACAAGGCCGGGCAGTCCGAGCGCCATCATAGCCGGCGACATCTGTCCGAGGAACATCTTTATGTTCACTCGCTTGAGCAGTTCCATTTTGTCGGCAGGGAGCGTGGATTCATAGCCCTGAAGGAAAAGCAGGTTCAGGAAGTTGACGGGGTTTCTCGGCCCCCACCAGTCCGAGACGGGGCCGCGCGCGGAAGCCAGAGGCAGATAGGCGAAGACGAGAGAGACGGCGGCGGCGGCGGCGAGGATGGCGAGAGCGCCGCTGATGAAGCGGACGAGGCTTTTTCTTTTCAGTCCGATGAAAACGAGATATCCGGCGTACGCGGCTCCGATCGCGGCGAGCGCCCAGACGGCGTATTGAGTCAGCGCCGGGACGGCGTCAAAGGCGCGGAACAGGTTGATCATTGCCGCGCCGAAGAGGATGAGCAGAGGGCCGGCGAGCGCGCGCCATCTGTGTCCGGGCAGCAGAGCAAGATGGATGATTGCGGCTCCGAGCGCGAAAGCCATGAGCAAATGGTGAGTGAAGCCGAGGAAGATGAGAAGTAGAGCGCCTGAGACTAGAGGGCGCGAACCGCGCGACCGGTCAAGCGCGAGAAGCAGCAGAGCGCCCGCGAACAGGGCGGCGTGCGCAGCGTACACTTCGGCGATAAGCCCGAAATGAACGAATGAGCGGCAGCCCGCTAGGGCGGCAAGCGTGACAAGGCCGGCGAAAACCGAGCGCGACATCCTGACGGCGACGGTGTAGAGCATCGTCGCGGCAAGAGCGGTCAGCAGCGCGCTCATGACGTTCGCCCGGAACGGGAACTCGTCGAACGGGAGCAGGGCGAACAGGCGGGACAACTGGGTGAAGAGGGGGTAGCCGGGAGAGTGGGCGACGCCGAGGTTGCAGGAGACGGAGACAAGCTCCGCGCTGTCGCCCCAGTAGAGCGTCGGGGCTGCGCAGTATAGCAGCCAAGCGAAGGCGGCGAAGAACACAGCGGCCGGGGCCGCCCCTTTTCCTGCGCGCGCGGCGACGGCGGCTCTAACTGAGTCCGCTTTGGCTGACAGTTCCGAGACCTTCAACTCAAGAGCGGAAGGCTCTTTCGCGGGGCGCGCGGGATGTTTTTTCTTCTTTGCTTTTTTGGCGCTCAAAATTGCCGTCCCCTGAAAACCACCCTAAAGAACTTCCTTATAAGATACAGCAGATGAGCCGGAGAGTGAATACGCCGGAACGCAAGAGTCAGCAGAGTGAGCGGCCTGTAGAAGAACCGGCGGTTGGCCAGCCTGAACATTTTTTCCAGCGTCGCGGCGTCGAATTTGCCGGGCATCTCGTAGGCGGCCCTTCCGAGGAAGAAGCCTTGTTCGTACATGTTTCGGTCGTTGTGGAACAGGAAACGGCCTTCCTTTACGGCGATGTCGTGCAGATCCGTGCCGGGGAAGGGTATGACGATGAAGAACATGGCCTGATGGAGAGGCAGCGAGCGCGCGTGCTCGATGTTGCGGCGCATGGACTCCTCGGTGTCGAATGGGAGGCCGAGCATGAAGAAGCCGTTCATGAGGATGCCGGCGCGGCGCGCGGCGGATATTGTTCCGCGCACTTTTGAGACATCCACTTTTTTGCCGAGTTTTGTCATGATTTCCTGATCGCCCGTCTCGACGGCGATGCAGAGGGCGTAGAATCCGGCGCGCCGCATCAGCTTGAAGAACTCATAGTCCCCGATGTCCGGCTTTATGCCGGAGGGTATCATGATGCTGACTTTTCTATCTCTGCGCTTGATGAGGTTCTCGCAGATTTCCTCCGCGCGGTCGCGCTTGAGCGTGAAGTTGTCGTCCCAGAAGTGGACTTCCCGCGCTCCGTGTTTGAGGGTAAGCTCGTCGAACTCGGCCATCACGGTGCCGATTTTTTTATATCTGATGCGATTCTGGAAGATGATGTCCGAGGCGCAGAATATGCAGTTGTAAGGGCAGCCCCGGCTGGTCATCATCGGGAGAACGGGGTTTCGTTTCGTGTGTTCGAGCCTGTATTTATCAACGTCGCCCAAATGCCAAGCGGGGAACGGCAGAGCGCTGAGGTCTTCGATGAGTGGCCTGCGACCGTTGGAGACGATGCCGGAGCCGTCGAAGAAAGCCAGCCCGGCGATTTCGCGCAGAGGTTTGCCGTCTTCTATTTCGGAGACGGTTTCCTCGGCCTCGCCGATGGCGACGGCGTCCGCCCATTCGGGGATAAGCTCTTCGTATTTAACGGTCGGGTAGGGGCCGCCCATGATTATTTTCAACGAAGGATATTTTTTTCGGACATATTCGATGACTCGGATGGCGGGGCCGATGGAAAGAGTGTTGGCGGTTATGCCGAACCATTCGTGGTCGCGCGCGACGCGGTCAAGTTGTTCCGCCCAGTCCTTCGCATAGTTGGCGTCGATGTATTCGACTTTTCGGCCCCTGCTTTCGAGGGTGGCGGCGATGGACAGCATGCCCATGGAGGGGAATCTGTAGCCTTCGTAACAGTCTG
>JAKQBV010000408.1 GCA_029573925.1 bacterium | reverse complement strand
GCGGGAAGCGGCTTTTTTAAAGGATTTTACAAATCGACATTGAACAGGACCTCCGATATGAACACGCTGGTGGCTGTGGGGACGGCAGCGGCGTATATTTACAGCGCGGCGGTCACTTTCGCGCCCGGCCTATTTTCAGGAGCGGGCAAACATCCCGATGTGTATTACGAAACGGCATGCGTGATAATCACGCTGATACTTTTCGGGAGGACGCTGGAAGCGCGAGCGAAGGACAGAACTGCTGAGGCTATACGCAGGCTTATGGGGCTTCGCCCTCCGACAGCGAGGGTCGAACGCAATAACGGCATTGTCGAAGTACCGATTGAAGATGTGGCGCTTGGAGATATCGTCGTTGTTAAGCCCGGCGAGAGCATCCCGGTGGACGGAGTGGTAGTGGGGGGGGCTTCCGCCGTTGACGAATCCATGCTCACTGGAGAGAGCCTGCCTGTCGAGAAATCGCCCGGCGACATGGCGACCGGAGCGACCGTCAACTCCACCGGAAGCCTGAGAATCAAGGCCACAAAGATAGGAGACGACACCGCGCTGTCTCAGATAATACGTCTTGTGCGGGAAGCGCAAGGCTCCAAGGCTCCGATTCAGAGGATAGCCGACAGAGTGGCGGCGGTTTTCGTACCAGCTGTCATCGCAATCGCGGTTCTCTCTTTCGCCGCTTGGTATTTTGTCGCTCAGCAATCTTTTCAATTCTCGATGCTCATATTCATATCCGTGCTGATAATAGCGTGCCCCTGCGCGTTGGGGCTTGCCACGCCGACGGCGATAATGGTCGGCTCAGGCCGGGGAGCCTCGATGGGCATTTTGATACGAAAGAGCGAAGCGCTGGAAATCGCCGGCAGGCTCACCACTGTCGTTTTCGACAAGACCGGCACTCTTACCAGAGGGAAACCTTCCGTCGCCGACATTGTTCCCGCTCCCGGCATAGACGAGCGCGAGGTTCTTTCCGTCGCCGCGTCAGTTGAAAGCGATTCCGAGCACCCGATAGCGTCCGCGATAATCGCGAGAGCATCCGAGGCGGGCGTCGCCGTGAAAAAACCGTCGTCATTCAAAGCCGAGCCGGGATTGGGAGCGGAGGCCGAGGTGGCGAGCGTTTATTCAGCGGTTGGCAACGATAAGTTCATGCGAATAAAAAACATATCATTCGATTCCATGTCAGGCGCGCTGGAAAAGCTATATTCAGAGGGAAAAACCCTAGTTTATGTTTTTAAGGGGGCGTCGCCGCTGGGAGTCATCGCGGTGGCGGACACTTTAAAGGACAATGCGGCTATGGCGACCGCCGAATTGAAACGCTCCGGGCTGGACGTTGCAATGCTGACCGGGGACAACAAACGCGCCGCCGAAGCGATTGCCGCTAAAGCCGGGATAACGAGAGTTTTCTCGGAGGTGGCTCCCGGAGGGAAGGCGGACGTGATAAATAAACTGCGCGCGGACGGGGAAATCGTGGCTATGGTCGGAGACGGGATCAACGACGCGCCCGCTCTCGCCGCCGCGGATATCGGAATCGCGCTCGGTTCGGGAACCGACATAGCGATGAAAGCTGCCGGAGCGACTCTTCTGAGGGACGATCTCATGGGAGTTCCGACCGCGATAAAACTGAGCCGCGCCACCCTCAAGACTATCAAAATGAACCTATTCTGGGCTTTTGCTTACAACATTGCGGGGATTCCCGTCGCCGCCGGAATACTGTATCCTTTCTTCGGGTTCACTCTCAATCCGATGATTGCGTCCGCCGCAATGGCTCTTTCATCAGTGTCGGTGGTGACGAACTCGCTGACGCTTTCAAAGAAGCGCATTTGAGAGCGGCGGACGATGAGGCGTCGTTTTCCGGCCCGGCCACGGCGGCAGGCGGCGAAAAAACAAATTATTCCAGCGTTTGACAAACAAAAACGGCGGGGCTACACTATTTTGTTGCTTTGAGAGGGACGTTCAGTTTCAGGCGTCTGGGATAGGGTATGCTTGACAG
>JAKQBV010000405.1 GCA_029573925.1 bacterium | reverse complement strand
GGTCGTCTATGATGTGACCGAGTCGGCGTTCCTGTATGCCGAGGTTGGCGCGCACGTTGGACACCTGATTGATCGCGCTGTTGACGAGGTCAATCGCGTTCTGGGCGTTCGCCACCTGCGACAGCGACGCTGCGTTGATGCCGAGTCCGGTGGAATCAAGATCGGGTATTGACACTGTCAACTGGAACGTGGCTCCGTTGTCCGGGCCGACTTGCAGCACGAGACCGGCTGCGAATGTGCCGTCCATCAATACTTTTGTGTTGAATGTGACGGCGTCAGACTTGCGATCGATCTCCGCGATCAGGCTGGTGAACTCATTGTGCAACCTGTTGAGATCGGCGGTCGTTAGGGTGGCCTCGTTGGCCGCCCGCACCGCTAGATCTCGCATTCTGAGCAGAATGTCGTGCGTTTCGCTCAGGGAACTGTCGGCGGTGCGGATCAGATTGACACCGTCCTCGGCGTTCTGCACGGCAGTGCGGATGCCGCCGATCTGCGCCTCCATCCCCTTGGCGATCGCAAGTCCGCTGGGGTCGTCCGAGGCGTGGTTGATTCTCAGCCCCGACGACAGCCTTTCTAGCGACGTCTGCAATCCGAGGTTCGTAAGCCTCAGATTGTTCAGTCCTATCAGGCCCGAAATGTTTGTGTTGACTACAGACATTGTGGTTTCCTCCTTGTAAGAAACGCATCGGGTCGTCCGTGACCCGTGTTATATCATCGACAAACCGCTACTTTTCTTTAGCTCTTCGCAAAGATTGTCTTTTTTGTGTCGTTTATGGCGCAAGGCAGAGAAACACGATCGAAACGTTTTACCGGGATGGCGACGATAAATAATTAAGAATTCTGATACAATATATATGGCGACGTCCGGGATTATACGGGAGCGCCGAATACCGGCTTTAAACCCGAATCAGTCATTTGGATTCGGTAGCGATTGTTCAGAGCGGATGAAATGCGAGGCGCAAGGCGCATTTTTGAAGTGAATAGAACATACGGTTCATGAACAAAAAATTGCGGCGGCAACGAAGCAGTGCGCCGCTATGAAAATTGCCCCGGTTCGCCGGCGCTATCGGCGAATCCGGGTTAAAACACGCAATATCGCAAAGAATGAAAAGTCCACTTTGCTCATCTCGGAGAAAGGTCGGATAGGAATGAGAAAATTCACAGTCGCGGCGATACAGATGACATCCGGAGGGGACGCCGCAAGGAACGCGGCGCGCGCTCTCGAACTTGCGGCGGAAGCTGCGGACAAGGGGGCGGCGCTCATTGCGCTGCCTGAAAACTGGCTGTTGATCAGAGACGACGGAGAGCCGCCGGCGGACCCATCCATGTTCGAAGACGGCCCTGCGGGCGACTTGCGCGCATTCTGCCGCGCCCGGCGCGTCACTATGGTCGCCGGAACCGTGCCGGAAGCGGCTCCAGACGGCAGGCTACACAACTGCTGCCCGGTGATCGGCCCGGACGGGGAATTCATCGCAAAGTACAGGAAGATTCACCTCTTCGACGTGGAGGTTGGCGACGGGGCGGCATACAGGGAATCAAAACATATTAATCCGGGCGCGGAAGCGGTGGTCGCCCAAACTCCCTGCGGCCCGGTCGGGCTTTCTGTCTGTTACGATTTAAGATTTCCGGAGTTATATCGACTGCTGGCACGGAGAGGAGCGCGCGTGTTGTTCGTCCCGGCCGCCTTCACTCTGCTCACCGGCAAAGACCACTGGGAAACTCTCCTGCGCGCGCGCGCCATTGAAAACTTCGCGTACGTGGTCGCTCCCGGTCAATACGGAAAGAACACACCCAAACGGACCACATACGGAAGAAGCCTCGTGGCGGACCCTTGGGGAGTGGTCATAGCCCGCGCTTCCGACCGCGAGTGCGTTATCACAGCGGAGATAGACTATGATTTTCAGGATTCGATCCGCGCCCGAATGCCAGCGCTCGGACACATCAACCCGTGGCTGTTCCGACAGTTCGAGTAACCCCTCCCGGAAATCGCCGTGTCTCCGCTCGCACAACTTATGAATCCGCTCTGAACAATCGTTCCCGAATCCAAATTAAGGATTCGAGATAAATCCTGATTCGTCGATAAGAAATTAGGTTTCTTATAATTCGCCTACAGCGCCGCGTTGCTCTCAACATTGACCGAAAAGAAGATTCGAAACATTTGGGAAAGGCGGAAACCTCTCCTGTCGGTTTTTCGGGTTTGATTTTCTTTGATGACGCTTAACAACACTGTTCAGTGTCGAGTTCTAAAATGGGACAAAAAACCGGGATAAAAACGGCGGCTTATCCGCCGGGCGGAGAGGAGAAGACACATGGCGATAGGAGCGGCGTTGAGGAAGTTGAGGGAAAATCAAGGACTGTCCATAAGGGAGGTGGTGGCAGCATCCGGCGGAGTTCTGGACAAAACCACCCTGTCTCGCATCGAGCGGGACGAGCGGGGCCTGTCTCTCAAAGCGGCCTACCTTTTTTCCCAGATATACAACATCGGCATGGAAGAACTTTGCGAGATGGCGGTGAACAGGAAAGCCCAGCCGTCCCGCCCGCCGTTCGACGCCTCCGCCACCGAAAGAAAACTGGTCGAAACATACAGGGAACTGAACAGGAAAAGACAACGGACGCTGGATGAAGTCGCCAAAGGGCTTCGGATGCTCGGCGACGCGAAATCGGGAGATGAAAGCAGGCGCAGGCTTCTTGAAGAAATTGACCGCGCGAGGGGCCGGGAAACTCTCTGACCTCCATCTCCCGCAATAGCTCGGAACACTCCCGATATCGGAGGATAACTCTCATGACCGAAAAACTTCTGTCAAGCATCATCAGACACCTTAATCAGTTGGAAGACGAAAAAAAACTGAAGCCGGAGCAGATAAAAGCGATCGCGGCGTTCGTTGCCGAAGTCACCGCGCCGGGGATGGAGCGCAAAGTCGAAAAACTCAGCGCGGGAGATTTCTACCGGCTTCAGGAAAAAACCATAAAAATACTTCACGACATCACCGCCGCAGAGAACGGAGCAAACGGCTACTGCGTGTGACGGCGGCGGTTTTTTTCGAGGACGGTCGCGCTCCGAAGCCTTTTCGGGGTATAATATATGCGGTGATTGCCGTGAAAAAAATAATGATTGTGGACGACAAGCCGCAGATACGGGACCTGCTCAAGCTTGAGCTTGAGGACGACGGGCATCAGGTAATCGTGTGCGAGGGCGGGCGCGAAGCCCTAGACACCCTCGAAGAGATGTCTTACGGCGTAAACATCGTCCTGCTCGACATTAAAATGCCGGAAATCGACGGCCTTGCCGTCCTCAGCGCCATCAAACAGAAAAAGAAAGACCTTCCTGTCATCCTGCTGACCGCTTATCACACCTTCAAACAGGACTTCCAGTCATGGGCCGCAGAAGAATACGTAGTCAAAAAATCGGACTTCACAGAACTGAAACAGAAAATATCGAAATACATCTAACCCCTCTTGAAAAGTCATACCAAACCGCCGTCAAACATTAAAAGAAATCCGTTAACCCTGAATCAGTTTTTAATGGAAACACACGGTAGGCAGAGATGGTGATCACCGCGAAGAACGAGTGAAACGTTCAGTTGTCGCGTAACAATATTGCGTTAGTTCAAATCTGGCTCGGTGGTCTAATCTCCTGTATCTTGATTCATAGGGACATTTCTCATCAGCACGTATTGCTGGCTATCAAAATGGAGAACAATCGGGATGCACAAAACACCCAGTTTATGTTGTCAAATTGGCTTTATTCTCCGCTTAATTTCTAAAAGGCGTTTGATGCTCGGC
>JAKQBV010000382.1 GCA_029573925.1 bacterium | reverse complement strand
ATCATTATCAAACGCATCACCTCCGCAGGCGAGTGGGAGAAATACTGGAATGACAGGTTGCGCTTGACCGGAAATGTTATTCTTGTCTTCAGAGGGGCTAAAGCTCTTTGATTGTCCTACAACTTTGGGACGTTATCAATTGATTTGATAATTATCGACATGCTGATGCAGGGGATGGACGGGAAAAGTCTGTTCTACGAACTTAAGAAGATAAAGCCAGACGCCAAGATTGTTTTGTGTTCGGGTTATAGCATTGAGGGAGACGCGACGGAGTTGCTTGATAAGGGCGCGGCGGATTTCGTTCAAAAGCCATTTGAGATTTCTGAGACCGTAGAAAAGTTGTATAAGCTTCTGTGTCAGAAATGAGAAGCGGAACAGTGGCAAGCTCTGATAGGCTTTGGCATTATCGGGGAACGGAGCGGACGAAATTTCTGTCGGAGATGTCGCCGAACAAGCCTGAGGCGGCGAGGCCGTAATAGGCTTTCTCGCATTTTTCATACCATCTGGAGCTTTTTGCGCAGAACGGCCGCACGCACGTCTGGACGTATCCGCCAGTGTGGACGTCGTAGATGTTGAATCCGCCGGGATAGTCCATCGGGGCCGCCGTCTCGACAAACAGAGTCTGTTTTCCATCGCGTTTTCTTATCGCGACTTTGTTGCCGTGCGTGTGGCCGCAGAATACGCCCGCGACGCTGGGATGCGAGTCTATTATTTCGAGAAACTCGGATATCCTGTTGTCCGGCGCGCGCTCGAACGCTCTAAGCGGAGGGTTGTGCGCGAAAACAAATACCGGGATGTCCCGCATTCTTTCCATTTCTTTTTTGAATAGTTCAATTGTCCGCGTCGAGAAGCGTGTGTTTCCGGTGGCCGGGTGTATGTCGTCAAGGAGGATGAAACCGCGCCCTTTGTGTTCAAAGGACTGAAGTTCTGTGGCGGCGGGAAAGGCATTGAGGAAAAAGTCGTTTTTCGGGCTTGCGGCTCGGTCGTGGTTTCCCCGGAGAACGCGGTAGGGATGCTTCAGGGAGCCGAGCATTTCTTTTGCGGTTCTGATGTTCTCTTCCGTGTGGTCGGTGACCACGTCGCCTTTTACGATAATAAAATCCAGATCGAGTTTGTTCAGTTCTTTAATCGCAGTTTCGTTTGTGTATTTCCAGAAAGGTTCGCCGTCGATGTCCAGTTTCAGTCCGGGGGTAACAGGAAACAGATTAAGTCCGGGCAGAAAAATGAGGCCGTAGATTTTTTCGCCTATGTGGATGTCGTTGACGGTGGCGAAGCGGAAAACGAAATCTCCGGGAGCGGGCCGCAGAGTTTTGAATTCGCCTGAGTGTAGAATTCTACCGTTGAGCGAGAGTTGAAACTTGTAAGCCGTGTCGGATTCCAAGCCTGAGAATACGGCGCGGAAATGCCGTCCGTTGACAGAAGAGACAGAGACGGAGACAGGGTTTCCGCCGGAGGCAGCGCTGCAGGACGCCGCGATGTCCGCCGGGGCGGTCGCGCGCCAGAACACCGTCGCTTGGGAAGCCGACACCGTGACGATTTCGACTCGGTTGATTCTCATGGGGCGAATTATAACCGACGCGGCAAGCGCGCGCGATTCTTTTTTCGGGGAGCGACGGATAAGGCCATATTTGAAATAGAAGCTACATAAAATGCTTAATATTTGATAGAATACGCGACAGTAAGGAACCACAGGAACAGAGGGGCGCGGAAAACGGAAAAGGGCGGATCGAAAGGGACGACGATTGAGCGGCTCGAACGACATTGCTCTTGAGATGCGCGGAATCGTAAAAGAGTTTCCGGGCGTCAAGGCGCTGAAGAACGTCACGTTCTCCTGCAGGCGCGGGGAAGTTCACGGGCTGGTTGGGGAGAACGGGGCGGGAAAAAGCACGCTGATGAAAGTTCTCAGCGGCGTGCATCCGTATCCCACCTACGAAGGCGACATATTCATAAAAGGCGAGAGGGCGAGGTTTTCAGGTGCGAGGGAGGCCGAGCGCGCGGGCGTCGCCATCATCCATCAGGAACTCAATCTCATTTCAGAGCTGACCGTCGCCGGGAACATGTTTCTCGGAAGGGAGCCTGTTGTTTCTCCTCTGGGAATAATCAACGAGAAGAAAATGAAGGCGGACGCGCGGAAGTATCTTTCAAATTTCAACATCAAGATAGACCCCGGAGCGATAGTTAAAGACCTGTCGGTGGGCGTGCGCCAGATGGTGGAGATAGCGAAGGCGCTGTCTGTGGACGCGGATGTTCTGGCGCTGGACGAGCCGACGAGCGCTCTCACGGAAACCGAGGTCGAAAGCCTGTTCAACACTGTCAGAGACCTGAAAGCAAAAGACGTGACCATGATATACATCTCGCACAAGCTCGACGAGATATTCGCGATATGCGACAGGGTGACGGTGCTGCGCGACGGCGAGACGGTGGGCACGTACGACATCGGAGAGCTTGACCGCGACAAGCTGGTGGCGCTGATGGTCGGAAGGGATTTGACCAACCTGTATCCCGAAAGGAAGCCGAACCCCGGAGCGGAGGCGTTGCGTGTTAGCGACTTCTCGGTGTCGCATCCGTTTCTGCCGGGGGAGAAGGTGGTGAGCGGAGCGAGCTTCAGCGCGCGGCATGGAGAGGCGCTGGGGATAAGCGGGCTGATGGGCAGCGGGCGCAGCGAGCTTGTGACCGCGCTGTTCGGCGCGTTCCCGAAAGAAACGAGCGGGGATGTGTTTATCGATGGCCGAAAGGTCAGGCTGCGCTCTCCGCTCGAAGCGATACGAAACGGCATCGGGCTGGTGACGGAGGACAGGAAGAGGTTCGGCCTCGTGCTGATAATGAGCGTGGGAGAGAATATCACGCTGGCCTGCATGAGGGCGTTGAGCAAGTTCCAATGGGTGTCGGCGAAGAAAGAGCGCGCCGTTATCGAGGAGTACACTAAGGAACTGAATATCAAGACGGCGAGCAGCAGGGTGGCGGTGAACACGCTGAGCGGCGGCAACCAGCAGAAAGTCGTCATGGCGAAATGGCTGGCGAACTCGCCCGGCATATTGATACTGGACGAGCCGACGCGGGGCGTGGATGTCGGCGCGAGGTTCGAGATATATCAGATAATAAACAAGTTGGTGGAATCCGGCGTATCCGTAATAATGGTGTCTTCGGAACTTCAGGAAGTGCTGGGGATGTGCGACCGCGTGCTGGTGATGTGCGAGGGAAAGATAACAGGGGAGTTCACGCGGGAGGAAGCGACTCAGGAGAAAATAATGTCATGCGCGACAGGGACGATGAGCCGGTCGGGCGCGGACGCGCAACAATAAAAATCAAAGGGGGGAACGATGATGAAAGAGGCAAAGAAAACAGGATTGACCAAGAGAGCGGCGCTTGCGCTGCTGGTCTGCGTCGCGATGTTCGCGGCGGCATCGTGCAGCAAGAAGGCCGAAGAGCCGTCGGCTCCGGCGGAGCAGGGCAAGAAGGTTATCGGCGTTTCGCTGTTGAAAGAGAACGACGATTTTTACAAGACGCTCAAGAAAGGGCTTCTTGAGACCGGCGAGAGCATGGGATATGAGATGGTGATTCTCTCCGCGGACACGGATGAGGACAAACAGGACAAGAACGTTGACGCGCTGTTGCTGAAGAATCCGTCTGCGGTCGTGTTATGCCCGGTGAACTCGAAGGGCGTGCATGCGATAATAAAGAAGATAGACGCGAAGGGAATCCCGGTGTTCACGGCTGACATCTCCGCCGAAAAGGGCGGGGTGGTGTCGCACATCGCGTCGGATAACTACATGGGCGGACAGATAGCCGCCGAGCGGATGGCGGAACTGGTGGGCAAAGGCGGACTTGTGACGATAATCTACCAGCCGGGTCCGGAATCGGTGGCTGCCCGCGTGAAGGGTTTCGTGGACAAAGGCTCCGAGCTTGGCCTTGAGTTCGTCAAGGACGCCGCCGGACAGGTCATGCAGTATGACGGCAACGACGACCAGCAGAAGAGCGAAGAGCGCGCGAAGACGGCTATCGCTGGAAATCCCAAGCTAGCCGGAATCTTCGCGGCGAATGACAATATGGCCGCAGGCGCGGAAGCGGCGATTCTAGGAAGCAAGAGGACGGGGATAGTCCTCATCGGCTACGACGCCGCTCCGATGGCGCAGAAGAAGATCGACGGCGGCGGCGTTTGGAAGGCGGACGTAATGCAGAACCCGTTCGACATCGGAAAGATAACGGTGGAAACGATAGACAAACATCTGAAGGGCGAGAAAGTCGAGCCGGTGGTCGGAGTCGCGGTCGGATTGTACGACGGAGCAAAATGACGTCGCGCGGCGGCAGTCCCGCCGAGGCCGGAAGGAATCGCTTATGAAAAAAATGAGTAAGCCGGCGAGGTTCCTGACAGACAACGGCATGTATATAGTCATGGCGTTGGTGTTTGTGTATTTTGCGGTGTCGGCGCCGGGGTTTCTGACAG
>JAKQBV010000373.1 GCA_029573925.1 bacterium | reverse complement strand
CCTCGCCGAATTCCAGTACCGCTTCAACCGCCGTTTCAAATCAGGGAAGATGATCTCTCGATTTGTCTACGTCGCCGCCAGAACTTCTCCCTGTCCCGATTATCTTCTCGCACTATCTGAAAATTAGGGGGAATCAGGAATAAATTTGTGAGCGCCACCCATTGATGTTGTTTAGCATTTCGGGCGGGGCAACCCCGCCCCTACAAAAATGCGCCTTGCGCCTCGCATTTCATCCGCTCTGAACAATCGCTCCAGAATCTTAACAACGGATTCGGCATAAGAAAAGAAAGCGCGGGGGAAGAGAAGGCAGCCTCCGGCGGCCAAAGAGAAACTTTTGAAAAAGTTTCTCTTTGGAATCTCTTCAAAACGATTCACTGGTCTTCGGGAGTGAATCGTTGCCGGGCTTCAATTCCGACGACCTATGTGAAATCATTTATGAATAGGGTTCCACTGAAAGCCTTTCCCAACATCTTTTCCCTTGATACGCGCCAAAGGCGAGGGCGTAGCCCCGCCTTTGGCGCTAGCATGAAAAATTTTGAAAGGGATTTTAAGGGAAAACTTTTTCAAAAGTTTTCCCTTAACAAATATTTTCTTTTAACGCTTATGCGCTTGTGTCAGGCTGAGGCCGAGACAGAAGCGGGTTGCGCGGAGCCGAGGAGTTCGACGGCGTTTTCGTAGAGAAGTTTGCGGGTAAGCGATTCGTCTCCGCGGACGCCGATGAAGACTTTGGCAAGGGCGAGGGCCATCGGGAAGAACGGCCAGTCCGTGCCGAAGAGCAGCCGGCTGTGGTCAACGCTGTCGCAGATGCGTTCAAGGTTGGCGGGGGGCTGGCCGTCGATTTCCAGATACACGTTGTCGTATTTATGGGCGTACTCGATGGCTTTCTCGAAGAAGTCCATCCCGGCGTGGCCGAGGACGAATTTTATGTTAGGGAATCTGCGGAGGGCTTTTTCGTAGGTTTCCATGCGGGCGAGGAGTTGGAGGAATCCGGGCGCGATGCTGTTGAAGGCGGTGTGGAAGAGGACGGGCAGGCCGGAGCGTTCCCAGCGGCGGAGCATCCTGATGACGAACGGGTGGTCGCTGGTCATGAATTCGGAATAGGGATGGACTTTGAGGCCGCGCGCGCCGTTGGCGATGTGGCGGTCCATGCGCTCTTCCCAGCCGGGGCGCAGGGGGTTGACGGCGACGAACGGAACTAGGCTGTCCTCGCCGCGCATGGCGTCGAGGTAAGCTTCGGAGTTCTGGGCGCCGAACGGGAAATCGATGGCCATGACGATGGCGCGCTCGATGTTCATGTCGGCCATTTCTTCCTTGATATTGGGGACGGTGTGGGTGGCTTGGTCGCCCTTGTTGGTGAACATGGACTGGATGTACTGTTTGACGACGCGGCCGGGCTGATTGAGCTCGAGGTTGAGGCCGGATTCGAGGTCGAGGTCAACTTCGACGCCGCGCATCGGGAAGTTGTGAAGCGTTTCCGGGGCGCGCCTGCGCAGGTCGAGCGGGGGGGAAAAGAAGATGGCGAACCCGAGGTGGGAATGGAAGTCGATTATCGGGCCGACCTTTTCCGGTTCGGCGAGGACGAGGCGTCCGGCGTTGTTCAATTTGAACCACGGCAGTTCGGACAGCGAGCGGCAGTCTTTGAATTTGTGAGTAAACATGCGAATCTCCGCAAGTGGGGCGCGCGCGCGGCGCGGGTTCGCCCCGTTTGGGATATTGTGGCCGCGAAGGGGGGAAATGACCAGTGTTTTTTTTAATCGGGGGCGAGCGCAGCGTTCCGACTCGAAGCTTGACACGCCGCCGCAAGGCGGGGTTAAATTGATATCCGGCCGCCAAAAAGCCGGACGCCCGCGCGAGGCCCGGCGGGCCGGGGAGGCTCACACATGAGAACGCTGCTGGAAACGCCCGACAGGATAGTGGAAAACGGCAAGTTCAACCTCGGCGTGTTCAAGTCGCCGTTTCGCAACCTGAACATGCTGGACGCCGACCCGCTGATGGGCGGGGCCGCGCCCCGCGCCCTCAGGCGGCTCCGGCTCAAGGACTGGCAGCACTACGCCGTCATTCATCCCGACTTCTATTTCGGCACGGTTATCTTCGACGCGGGGATAACCGCGAAAACATTTTTCTTCGCGTACGACCGCCGGACGGGCAAACTCCACGAGCAGCGCAGGATGCTGCCGCCGGGCGCGGCAAAGGTGGCGGAGTCGCTCTTTGACGGGCGCTCCAGCGCGAAACTCCCCGGATACAAGCTCGAATATGAAAACCACATAGACAAGGGGCGGCACGAGATACGCGCGGATATAGCCGCGTCGAAAGGAATCCCGGCTCTGTCCGGGCGGTTCCGCGCGCTGGAAGACCTCTCGAAAGTGCAGCCGCTCATAGTGAGCCTGCCGCTCGGCGCCTCAAGCGCGATGTATTCGCACAAGGTGGTGTGCCCGGCGGAAGGCGAACTGAAAGTCGGCGGGGAGAGCGTCCGGCTGGACCCCGCGCGGGACATCGCCCTCATCGACGTGCATAAGGCGTACTATCCGCGCCGATTCTGGTGGAAGTGGGCGAACTTCGCCGCGTTCGACTCGAAAGGGCGGGTGATAGGCGCGAACCTCACGGACAATCTTATCGAAGACCAGCGCTCGTGGAACGAGTGCGCAATCTGGCACGGCCCGGAAATCTCTCTGCTCGGCCCGATCAAGTTCGAGTTCGACGAAGCCGACACGAAAAAGCCGTGGCGAATCAGCGACCACGACGGACGGGTCGAACTCGATTTCACGCCGCAGGGGCTGAAAGTGGAAGACCTCAACCTCGGCGTCTTCAAGACCCACTACCGGCAGCCGCTCGGACTCTTCAACGGGTTCCTCGTGGACGACTCCGGAGAGAAACACCCAGTCAAAGACGTCTTCGGCGTCGCCGAACACATGGACTCCCTGCTGTAGCGCGACTAGCGCGGTTGGCGAAAAGCGGGCACAGGCATCGCTGGGACACGCGCTGCTGGTTCCCGTTTTTATTGTGTTAACCACGGAGACACAAAGACACAAAGGAAAATTATTGACGCGAAAGCAGCTTTTTTATCGTTGTTAAAGAGGCCTTGGCAACGAATGTGCGGAGAGTTCTCATAGCGGCGAAAAGCGGGCACAGGCATCGCTGGGACGCGCGCTGCCAGTCCCCGTTTTTCTATGATGTTTATTTGTAGGGGCGATGGGGCGATTCACGAATCGCCCGGCGACATTCCGGCCCTGTGGAAATATCATGCAAGCATTCCGTAGGGGCGACCCGCCGGGTCGCCCGGATTGGGATGGCAATTTCTGAAAAGGGCGACCCGGCGGGTCGCCCCTACGAATTAACGACAGAATAGCAATGTGTCCGTTCCCGCTTTTCGCATAGCGGGTCGCCCGCTCGTTAGCCATCACATAGGCATTAATTTGAATTGCGGTGAATTGCCTCAGCCCAATCGCACTGCGGTGAAAACTGTTTCAAAACGGTTTTTCGGGTTTATTCTTCTGCGGGGAAGCCGACGGATTGGGCGAGGGTGATTTTCTGGTCTTTGCGGAGGCGCATTATTTTTGAGAGCGCGGGTTTGTCTACAAAGCCTCTGACGAATGTGGCGAGGCCTTCGGAGGCGCAGAACAGGTAAACGTTCTGGCTGATGAATCCGGTGTCTGCGGCTGAATAGAGTATTTTGTCGTCTTTGGTTCCCTGTTTCATTTTGGCAAAGTCGGCGACGAAGACAAGGTTGACGGGGGCGTCTTTAACTAGCTGCTGCATGCCGGTCGCGGCGCGGATGTCTTCGTCGAGGACGGGCGCGAGGGAATGGGTTTCTGCGGCGTAGAGGTAGAGGCCGCCGGGGAGGGCGACGTATATGTCGATTTCCTGCCAGTTCATGGCGGAAGGGGCGGTGCGTTTGCCGCTATCCGGGCGGTTGACGCCGAAGGCGGCCCAAAGAAGGTTTGAGAGTGTTTGAGCGGGGAGTTCTTTTGGGCTGAACGCGCGGGCGGTGCTCCTGTGTTTGAGGGCTTGCATAAGGGGGATTCCGCCGTCCGTCTGCGGGGGCGGCAGTTTGATGTTTTCCGCTGCGGCGGAGATCGAAGCTGCGGCAATCGTCATGGCCACAGCCAGAATGGCGGCAAGGCATTTGTTATTAATTGCGGAAGATGTATATTTCATCGTCTGATTCGTGTTCATTATGGGCGTCTCCTTATTATTCCTAAATATTGCGGCAGAGCGTTGGTGAAAAATGCTAACTAACACTCCTTTAGCCATTTGTGGCAAGGGTCGTCGCGCATCAGGATTTCCCGGCTTTCTCCGGCGAGTATCCAGAGGTAGTATCCTTTGTAGCCGGGGCCGGCGGCGACGGGATGGTATCCGCGGTCGATGACGACGGTGTCGTTGTTTTCGACGACATGGGCGATGTCGAGGGAGCGGTCGTCGGTGTAGAGGCGGATGAGTTGGAAGCCCTGAGAGGGGTGGCATTTGAAGAAATAGATTTCCTCGTGGTTGGACTCGAAGGGCGGGTTGTCGATGTCATGGCAGTGGGGCGGGGCGCTGGACCAGTTGCCGGCGGGGCTGTGGGTTTCGCCGACGAGCATGCGGGAGGCTGGTATGTCGCGGTCAACTATGTCGTGTACGCGGCGAAGCCAGTTGCCTTTGCCCCGGTCGTTTTGTTTGACGCGCTCCGGCGGGATGAAGAGGGGGTCGCCGGAAGCGCCGCCTTCGCAGCGGAGCAGGGCGACTTCGGCGGTGGAGCCGCCGGTGGCGGAGACGCTGAAGGTGTTGCCCGCCGGGATGAAAAGGGAAGCGGCGGGGCCGCTGAAGACGTCGGGGCGGGAGCCTGCGTTTTTCCATTCGCGTCCGGCGGCGGCGAGGTCGCATTGTCCGCCGAGTATGACCGCGCAAACTTCGCGTGTCCCGGTGTCCTCGGTGTGCGACATTCCTTTTTCAAGAGACAGGAGGTCGAAAGATATGAGTTTGAGTCCGTCTAGGCCGGGTTTGACGATTTCGGCGCGGCCTTTGAAGGGTTTGTGTTTGATGAGCATGCTCATGATGAGTTCCTCCGGCGGGGAACGGCTCCCGTCGCTTGGGATATTATATGATTTATTGAATGAAACTTCCTGCTTGGCGATGAATAAAAGCGCCATCATGCGCGAAGTTTCATGCGCAAAGGAAAAAGCATGGCACACATATATTATTCGGACAAATTAAGCGGGTTGAATTATCTAATAATAACATATAGCGCAAATGAGTTCCTGAGCTTCGGGAAAACTCAGTTAGCAACAAAGCGGCGGAGAGAAAAAAGGGGACACCCATCGCTCAAAAGCCGCGCTGAATGTCCCCATTTTCCTCGGCGCGCGGGCGATATGGTATAATCGTGGCATCCGGCGATGTTGCGCAAGATGGGTTGCGCCGGGAGCGCGAGCGGAAAAGGCGGAGGACGGATGTTTCCGATACCGTATGCGGTGACGAATCCGACGCGGCGGCTGCCGTTTATGTTGTTCTGCCTGATAGCGGCGAATGTGGCTATCCATTTCGGGGCGGTTCACGGCGGGGACTATATTCATTTCCACGAGCAGTTGGCGTTTAAAACGGACGAGGTAAGGTTCACGACGCTGCTGGCGAGCGAGTTCATGCACGGTGGCTGGATGCACCTGATCGGCAACATGTGGTTTTTGTGGCTGTTCGGGGCGAACATAGAGGACATGATGGGGCGTCCGGGTTTTGTGGCGTTCTATCTGGCGGGGGGGATAGTGGCGACGCTGGCGTTCAAGCTGGCGCAGGACTTGGCGGGAGCGCCGTCGGTGTCGCTGGTGGGGGCGTCGGGCGCGATATCGGCGGTGATGGGCGGCTACTTTGTTCTGTTTCCGCGTTCAAAGGTGAAGACTTTTTTTCTGCTGCTGATTTTTCCGGTTCCGTTTTTTCCGATACCAGCGTGGTTTTTCTTAGGGTTGTATATGGCCATGCAATTCTGGTCGATGCGGGCGATGGAGTATTCGAATGTTGCGTACATGGCGCACGTGGGAGGGTTCGCGTTCGGGGCGGGAGTGGTGTATCTGCTGACAGCGACGCGGGCGGTGATAGTGCCGAACTTCGACGCGGTGAAGAGAGGACAGGCGGCGCTGCTGGGGCCGCAGGAGGCGTTTCTTGGGAGGCTGGAGGCGGCGTATGAAAAGAAGCAGTTCGGCTCGATTCCGGAGTTGTACCGCGCGTTGATGGACCAAGCGCCGGACGCGATTTTCGAGCCTAGCGAACAGTTGAAGGTTGCAGGGGCGATACACGCGGCGAAGGAGTACGCGATGGCGGTGGAGGCGTACAGGCGTCTGATGGAGTTTTTTCCTGAGACGCCGGAGGCGCACCGGGCGGGATTGCAGTCGGCGAAGATATTGGGCGGGGCGCTCTGCAACCCGGCGTCTGAAAGGGCGTACCTCGAATGGGTGGTGCGAGCGGCAAAAGGGCAGGGGCCTGCCGCCGAAGAGAT
>JAKQBV010000360.1 GCA_029573925.1 bacterium | reverse complement strand
GTCTCTTGCGGCGGCCTTTTCGGGATCATAAATCACCAGCTTTCGGGGCTTTTACTTCTCTTTCTTGCAATTCTATTTTGGATGCTTTTTGGTGTAAACCCTTTTACAACGATTCTTTTACACTTTTTCAGGGAGGACTATGTATAACTCCATATATTTCTTCCCGACGCGCGCTGTGCTTGTGTCCGTAACAGACATACTCCACGCCCGCCACCCGGAACATCCCTATCATTCTCTCAACTTCCTTTTCTCTTTCTTCCAATGTTGTGTTCCTTATATACACCGGGTCAAGCATGCTTCGGTTTCCATAGACCGGGAAATGAAAAAAGACGAACCTGTGCTCGGCGGGCCGCGCAAGCTGCTCCTCAAGCCACTCCCATTGTTCGTCCGGTTTCAGCCCGTCCATCCTCAACGTTGCGTCGTTGTGTTTCTGCGCGTTGTCGAGCATCAGAACCTGCGTGTCCTCGTAATTCACCGCGTAATAAAGATTGCCCATCCGCTCCCGGTAAAGCTTGGTCGACAAATAGCTGTCGTGATTTCCGATTGTCGTAAAAAGCGGCGCTTCCAGCTTCATCGTCTCGGTTTCAAAGACGTCCCATTGCGCCGGCTCGTCCACATCCACGTTGTCCCCCGCGTTTACCACGAAAACAGGTTTGCGCAAGTTGACCTGACGGCGCACTCGCGCGAACTGCTCCGTCGCCCCGTCCGCCCCCAGATGCGTGTCGCTGAAAGCGATGAAGTTCAGCCGCTCGCCGGGCGCCGGGTTGTATGCGGTTTCCAGAACGGCCCCTCCCGGCTGCGAAGCGTTCGCCCTCAGAACCACCGGCTCCTTCCGACTCCCGGATTTCCGCCGTCTCTACGCCCTTTCCGGGAAACGACAGCCTGCCCGCCCGGACATTCGTCAGTTCGATTTTAAACGCGTCCGTCCCCGCCGCTCCCCCCTGAATCCTGAACCCCGGCTCCAGCGATGTGGCGCGCACTCGCGCGAAACCCTCTCCGCGCTGACGCACGAACGCCCCCCGCGCGGATATCCTAAGTTCCTCGCTCGCGCGGGCGCCGCCGAACGACCATGCCGCCATCCCCGCCGCCACACCCGCTCCCGCTGCGGCCATCCCCTTCAAAAACTCCCGCCTCGTCATTTCTTTCATATCGTTCTCCCATTTTCGTCACAAAAGCTTCCCTTTACGTATTGCCGGCGCGACAAACAATTAACGTCTATTTGACTCTTTTTAAGCGGAATTTCATCTTCTTCATCTTCAGCCGTCGCGCGCCGCTTCTTCTATTCCGCTGTGTCTGTTTTTTGTTCGGGGGACTCGGCGGCATCTGGAGTGTCTTTTTCTTGTTCTCCCGGCTCGGGGGCGTCCGTTGTGAACTTTGTTTTGTTGACTACGAATATGAAAGTGTCGCCCTGAATGAAAAAGGGATGAAACAAGTCTGGATTGTCCGCCGCCCAATACGCTTCCACCGGCGTTTCAACTCTCCCGCGCGCAAACTCCCGCGTTAGGAAAAGAACGTCCACATCTTCCTTTATCAATACAGCGAGCCATGCGTTGAAATCGGGATATCCCCTGAAGATGTGATTAAGCCAAACCGATTCCGAGGGCGGCGCGTATCCGGGAAATGAGCGGAGGTCTTTTTCATAGTGGTGAAAAACAGCGCCCTGCCTGCCGTCCACATTCGCATATATCACTCTGTTTTTCAGCTTATGCCCGTACAGTCCGTATGGGGAGCAGTTGCCGGAATATGCCACCGTTAAAGCCGAGTCGATGGAATTCAGCGCCCGCCATCCTGACGCCAGATAGTGCGCGCCGTACCAATCGTATCTGAATCTTTCCATGTGGCCGGATTTGTAAGGGAGCGCGAAATACAGCGCCGTCGCGGCCACCAACGCCGGAACAATCGCGCGCGCGGGTTTTCGTCCCGCCGGGGCGAAAAAAGCCGCCGACCCCGCGAGCGCCGCCACAGCGAACAGCGCAAGCGCCGGAGCCGCGTTTGAGACCCATTCCGGCATCCCCGCCCCACCGAAAAACGCGTCCCGCGCGAACGCGCCGAAACGCGTCGCGGCCCCTGCGTTGCCCAACGCCAACGCGCCCGCGACCGCCCACCAGCCCCTTTCCCACTTCCCCTTCCACATCGCAATCCCTATCCCTACCGCGGCAAGCATCAGGCCCGGAGCCAGAAACCTCGCGTTGTTCTCAATGTTGTAAGGGTTCACATACCAGAACAGGAGAAAGACTGCCGGGACTAGCGCGATAACCAAGCGGACATGCGGCGCGCGGCGGGTTTTCAACGCTGTGGACATCAACGAAAAAAACAGGATTCCCGATATCAGCGGAAGCGCCGAAGCCGCCGACGCCGGCAAAAAACCGGGGCGCCGCGCCTGCGCCGCAGTCGCCCCCGCTGCCGCCGCGAACGCCACCGCGCGCGCCGCAGTCGCCCTGTCGGGAGCCGCTTTCAGCGCCCCCGCAATCAGCGCCGCGCCGAATAAAACCGCCGCCGCTCCGCCGCCGAGCGCCCGCCCGGCCACTATCTTCCCGAACGCCCCCATGTCCGACGTGTGCATGTGCAGGTATGAGCGGAACATCGCCGCCCGCTCAAAAGCCCCCTCGAATACCTTCCATCCGAATATGTCCAGCCCCATCGGGTAGAACGGGCTGCCTGTCAACGAAAGGTTGCGCGCGTACCAATATATGCCAGTCGCGGCGGCGGCGGCGAAAAATGCGTCCGCTCTGGACAGAACTTTTTTCCATGACTCGCCGCGAGCGCGCGCTACCACCAGCGGAACCAGAAGTGCCAGCATTACCGCCCCGAAATACTTCGAGCCGACAGCCAATCCCGCCGCTAGTCCGGCAATCAGCATGTCGCCTTTCGCGCGCACGCCGTCTGCCCGCAGTATCAAAAACGCGACTGCGGTCAAGAAAAATGCCGTAAAATAAATGTCTATTCCGAATTGAAGGGTTTGCGCTAGGACAATTGGGACTGCGGCGCCCGCCGCCGCCGCCGTCGTCGCGCTCCTTGTCGGCATCCCCGCCCGCATCCCAATCACACACGCCGCAAGCGCCGCAGTCAGCAGTCCCGCCGACTCCATCAGCCCGCTCAGCAAGTCGTCGTTCAGCGGCAGCATCAGCCACAGATACATCAGTTCGCCGTTCCCCGGATAGTAGGTCGTCGCCTGTTCCGGGCTAAGCGTCTGGACGAAAGTAATCTTGCCCGCGCGCAGCCACTCTGCCGGAAAAACCAGATGATCAAGAAAAGCGTCCGTCGGCGCAGGCGGCATGGTCAGCGCAAACGAGCACATCATCAAGAAAAGGACAGCGGATATGGCTTTCACGGCGGCCATCGCCGCGCCCGCCATCGCGTCCGGCTCCGAATGCGACGCTTCGCCGAAAGAAAGAACGTCCGGGGAGTAAACCGCCCGCGAAGATTTCGCCTTCACGCGCGCCGCCGAAACAACAATCGCCAGAATCACGATTTGCGCCGCGAACGCGTTTGAAAACCGTATCGCGCCCGCCATAGACAACAGGAGCAGTGTAAAAGTGACCGTGGAGACAAAAACGACGCAGGCGGCAAGCAATCGCTCAGGCCCGCGTCGATTCCCCGTCAGCAACCCCGACGCCACCCACGCCGCCACCGCTGCGGGCAGATTCAGCGCGAACAGCTTCGCGATGTCGCTCAGATTGTCCATTATTGAATTATACCAATTATTTCATCCGAACAAACGGTTTTTTATGTGGCATTGAACATAAACTGCGAAAATCCGACACATATCGCTTTTCGGCAGATATACTCCGCTGAATCTCACTTTTCCTCCCGTTTTATTCGTTTATCATTCAAGCGGCGCTGTTAAATATTTCGCGGTTCCGTGTAAACCCTGAGGAATTTCGGTAATATAGTAATGAGGGACAAAATACCGGATAACGTGCGGCAAGGGAATTTTCCCTCGGAACGGAGGCGGCGACTATGAAAAAGACGATAGCGGCGGCGATAGCGGCGGTGATGATAGCGGTGTCAACGGTCGCGACCTTTGCGGCGGAAACATACAACTTCGGCGTTTACATGGGGCCGGACGAGCGGGACCAGCAGCTTAAAACTGTTCTCGGCGCGGTGGTCAAATACGTCGCCGACATCGAGAAAGTCGATATGAAGCTCAAATGGTACGACGATGAAAAGGCCTTCACGGACGACGCGGCGAAAGGCGCCCTCGATTTCGCGTTCACAAAAAACACCGATCCATTTTTTCTTCTGGTCACCAAGTTCGGATACGAGCCGATACTTGGCGTGTCGCTTTTCGACAAAAAAACCGCCCGGATGTGCCTCTACTCAAGCTCGGACACGAAAATTACGGGCATCGACAAAATGAAAGGACTGCGTCTAGCCACCTACAAGGAACACGACGGCTACTACCCTCTTCGCAAAATGTTCGGCGACAAAATTTTCGACGGGCTTTTCAAGGAAGTGAAAATGAACAGCAACGGCATGGCCTCGCTCGACATGCTGGCTAAAAAAGAGGTCGATCTCGCACTGGTGCACGAGATGAACGTCTTTTCCCTCAAGCTGTTCAATCCCGCAATGACCAGCAAGCTCACCGAGCTTGTTTGCTCCGAAGCCACAGTGCAACCCGGCATCATGAAAAATAAAAACGCCCCGACCCTGCTCGTCAACAGGCTGTCCAGCGTGATGGAAAGCGCCCACACGTCCGAAACCCTGAAGCCCTACCGAAGCCTTATGAAAACCACGAAAATACGCTTTTTCCCCGTGACGATTAAGGATTTTGACCCGCTAATCAAACTGTACACAGACGCCGCAAAAAGCGGCTGGGACAAAGACTACGACAAATGGCTCTCCGCCGCTAAAAAATAGTTGCCGATGTAAACGCGTTAAATAAAACTGCCGTATTCATGCTTTAATCCGGATTCGTCGATAGAGCCGACGAACCGGGCGATTCTCATAGCGGCACACTGCTTCTCGCTCACAAACAAGCTTGTGTGCGCCGCCCATGTTTGTTTTTCTGTAGGGGCGCGGTTTCCGCGCCCTATCACGGCGTTGTTTAGGGCGGGGCAACCCCGCCTCTACTTTGAATAACGCGCCTTGCGCCTCGCATTTCATCCGCTCTGAACAATCGCTCCCGAATCCTAATGACGGATTCGGGATAATCCATCTTGCGCAATATTGATTCCGGCGCAAAAAGCCACGTCGTTTGCGCACAAAAGATATGCGTGAACCCCTTTTCAAAACGACAACGAACAAATAGAATGAATCATGCAAACTTTCAAAGACAAACAGCAA
>JAKQBV010000600.1 GCA_029573925.1 bacterium | reverse complement strand
GCGGCAATGAAGAGAAAATGAAAAAGCCGGAAATGCTTTATATCCAGCTTCGCGGTCATCCAGACGATTGGCCGAATCCGTCCGGGGCTATCACGACGATGAACGCTCTGAAGATTGACATGCTGGTATATATCGCCGAGGCAGAGGCCCGGCTGACGTCGCGGCGCGGACGTTTTTATGCGGCGGGGTTTGAATGCGCAAATGAGATCTCCGGGATTGACGGTTGTTTTCGATGAGAAGGATTAGAGGCGCGGGTGTACGAAAAAGTTAATTACATAATGGACGCGCAGGGCTACCTGTACGAGCTATTCGCCGCGACTGAGAGAGGTCGCCTTTTCGAAGTTCTGGGCGCGGCATCGTTTGCGGCGAGTCTGTTCGCGTTGGCGATAGCCGTCGCGATTATCGTGAAGTCAAAGCCTGCGGACATCAGAGAAAAGAATGCTTCAAGACATGATATATTGGGAGCGAGATATGTTTTTTCATTTGCCGCCGTTTTCTCGTTGTTGTTATTTCTAGTTCGAGGGATGGTCGCTTATGAGTATATGGATTTCGCGTATTATTATGAAGGAGAGTTCGCCGGATTAACCGATATTTTTGCGAACCGGGCATACCTGTCGAATATTCACAGGCCGGGCTATATGTTGATAAGCTGGCTGATAAGAGAACTGCTCGACGGCTCGCGCGACGCATACATAATTATCAACCTTGCGGCGATGACGGCCTCGGCTCCTCTGGCTTTTAATCTTCTCTCAAGAAATGTAAACCGCTATTCGGCTATGTTTGGGACGGCGGTTTTTGTCATGTCGCCGATGTCGGTGTATAGCGTTTACAGGTTTTCGCCTTATTGGATAGTAGCGTTTTTGTTCATTGCTCTTGTCTATGCTTATTCTTCATTTCGTGAAACCGGATCGAAAAAGAGCGCGGTGGCAATGGTCGCTTCGATTTTTCTGCTGCCGTTTTTTCATGTTCTGACATTTTATGGGATAGCGGCGTTTTTTGCGGCGGCTGCGCTGGACGCGCGCAAGACGGCAAGGAATCTGAAGGGTGCGGGCTGGTTGTTTTTCGCAGTCGCGGCGGCGGCGGCTGGGTCTTGTCTCTTCAATCTTTCGCATCTTGTCGTATTCAGGACGGAAATCGACTTGATTTCAGCCCCATCGACGGCGAGGTTGGGCGTTTATCAAATGTTCCCGGGGGGGAATGCCGAGTTTCTGTCATACTGTTTGAAAGTGATGCCGAATCTATTCATGTCGTTCGTGTCGGACAATGCCTTTACGGCGGCGTTTATCGGCGTTCTTTTTGTCGTCGGGGCGGTCGGACTGACAGCGCGCGGCTCAAACGGAGCGATGTTTGTTTTATTGGGGGTGGCGGCGTGCTCCGTTTTGACTATTACCAATGCTTTGAACCACAGCCGGTTCGATGGCTATCCGATGTCATACAGACATCTGCAGATGATGAGTTTTTTCTTCGTCTATAACGTATTTTTCGCGCTCGATGCCATAGGCCGCTTGTTCTCGGCGGGAAAAGGGTTTTCTCGCTCGGTCTTATGTTTTATTGTCATGTTTGTTTTCGCGGCCAATCTTCCCGGGTTTTTCGGCAGGCTCAGGTCGCCGGACATGACATCGGCGATGCGGCATGTTTACGAAAATGTCCGCGAATACGACGGCATTATTCCCGGAAACATATATTTTCACAATGAATATCACACTCATTTTCTATCGCAAAAAGGACAGCCTTTTCAAGCCTCTCTTGTTTATCTCGGCGGAGATAGCAGAGAGGAGGCATTTGTTAGGAATTACAATCAATGGGCAGCCCTTAGAATCGTCGATGGGAAAGAGTCGAATGTGATTATGATGAATATCTCGCCTCTATCAATAACATCGCACGAAGCATTGTTGAAGAGCAACTACATCAGCCGGGTTTGGCATTTCGACAACGACACTAGGTTTCTTGGAGCTTTTCCAGATTTTTCCGGAAAGTACGAAAAGGATATCAGAAACGCGTTAAAAAGAGGCCTTCTGCTTGAAACCAAGAGGTTCGAAGGTGTTACGGTTAGCCTTTATGCGATGAAGCCGGAGCCGGTGGTATTTAAAGATGACGGATGCTTCGACATCACGGCAGGCGAAAACGACTATTATTTCGTGCGAGGAGCCGAACCTGATGTCAGGGTGGGAAGCGATTCCCGCCATATAACCGAACAAATGAATCTGTTGTTTTTTGTTGCGCAGGAAATTGGCGAAGTTCGCATTGTATTCGAACTCGAACAAACGGACGACAGCGCCGAACTGGTTCTCCAAGAGAAAGAAAGCAAAATATCATATCTTCCAGAAAACGACGACAGAAACAAACCCGTCTACAATGTCGAACGCAAACCCGGGCTAACCCATTTTTTGTTTGCTTTCGAGAAGTTCGGAAACGCGACATACAAAAGGATATTGATATGCGACACGCAGATTACGAAATCTCTTTGACATATCCAAAGCGCGCTAAATCATGATTCGGTGGCTGTCGTGAAAAGCACAGCTAAAAAGCAACTTAAAATTGCTTCATTTCGTTGCCGCGTGGTCGTAATGGCGCTTGGATGTGGACCAATAAAATAGGACGTAGTCGAATAATGTGAGTTATGAGAAAGGGTTTGCCTGTCTTTTCATAAAGCGGAGCTTAGTTGTTTTATAAGAAATTTGATTAATTCTGATTTCATGCCGCTCAGACATATGCGTATCTTTTCTTGGCAGCGTTAAGAATTCAGCAACCCGATTAGAGATCTAGAGGAACAGCGCGCATCAACCGTTGTTGAAAAAGGCGTGTTTATGAGTTATTGTCAGAGGAATGAGAGTTCATAGTTCTGGATCGCGCCTTAAACCGTGGCTGTTGACGTTAGCGGCATGGACGTTTTTTTTATGCGCTTATTTTTTGAGATCTTTCATGCTTCATGTCAATATTGCAAATCCTGTTGGAATTGAGGGATGTCATACGGGAGCGGTTGCAAGAGAAATATTGACTAACGGCTTTGCATTTCCCATCTCGCAATACGCGCCAGAATATTATGAGAATTCTATAATAGTAGTAGGGATTCTGACTGTCGTTCCGGTATGGGTTATGGGCTTGAGCCGATTGTCGGTAGCGATGACGCCGTTTATGCTTTTATTCGGGGCTCTCGCGGTGATGGTATCGCTTCTTCGCCGGGCGGGATTTGGCAGCGGGGTTTGGTATTTGATCGTATCGTTTTTTTTCGTCTCTTCGGCGTTTGTTAATCA
>JAKQBV010000322.1 GCA_029573925.1 bacterium | reverse complement strand
TTCATTCCGAACCTCCGTTTAGCCGTTTATGCCTAGCCATGATAGGCACAAGAAAAACGAAAGTCAAGCCGTATTTGTGGTTGCATTGCTAGCCGTTTATGGCTATGCTTCTCGTGTCCTGACACGGAGAAAGCCATGAAGCAAACAGAAAACATCCTCGATTTCGTTCGCCGCAGACTTGCCGAGGGCAAGGGGAAGTGGACGGATTTCAGCCGCGACAGCGGAGTACCCTACTTCACCATCGCCAAGATCGCCCAAGGAAAAGTCGCGAATCCGCGCATCAACACGGTTCAAGCCCTGGCCGACTACTTCAACCGCACCCAAGCAGCCAGCGCTGTCGGCGCGGAATCCGGAGTTTCTCCCAAAGCGTCAGCGTGAGCTATGCAACAAGTCATTTTTCATGTTTCGAGAAACAAAGTCCACGCATCTCGCGTGATCGCAGAAGTGAATAAATTAACATTAATATAGGTATTTTTATGAAATATATTCATTTAACAATCACTATTATTTCTTTTATCGTTTTTGTTATTTACTTTGCGTCGCGTCATTATTTTAAGGGTATATTAAAATGATTAATAAATTATTTAGGATATTTTCCTCAAAATCGCTTAAAAATGAAGAATGTTCAGCAGCTTCAAATAGGATTTCTGTACTTCGAGAAGGAATCCATTCTTTGAAAATGGAGAGAGATGAAATAACGGAGGAAATATACGCAGCTGAAGCTGAAATATCTGTTCTAAGCGAGAAAATAAAGCGCCACTTCGACAATATAAAAGGTGGAAATCAAGAAGGAAAGAGGTATGTCGGAAAGGAATTGTTATGAGCAATTCTGATTAATGAGTATCTCTTTGATGACAGAGGCTTGGAAAACAGACCTTCCGACATCGCGGAAGATAGTTTTTCTTGCCCTGTGCGACAACGCGAACGATCATGGCGAGCGCGCCCTGCGCGAAGAGCGCGACAAGGTGCGCTTCCTCACCGAGCTGCTGCACGGAAAGGCGGCGGCATGAGCGAATCGCTACGGCAGATTGCCGTTCTGTTCGCTCGACAGGACTCGATCTACAAGACTCTTCCCGGTTGCGACGTGTGGGACATCGAGCGCGACGCCCGCAAGTGGCCGGGCGGTTGTCCCGTCGTGGCGCATCCACCTTGCCGTGCCTGGGGGCGGCTTCGCGCTTTCGCCAAGCCTCGGCACGACGAGAAGGAATTGGCACTGCTCGCCGTCGACCATGTTCGCCGGTACGGTGGCGTCCTTGAGCATCCGGCGGCTTCGACTCTATGGGCAGCGGCGAACCTTCCCCACCCTAGATCAGGTCGCGATGAATTCGGCGGGTGGTCGATTCAGGTTCCGCAGTTCTGGTTCGGTCATCGCGCCTACAAATCGACCTGGCTGTACTTCGTCGGCATCGAGCCGAAGGAATTGCCGGACATACCGCTGGTGCTCGGCGATGCGCCCTGCACGGTCGGCCTGTTCTCCGGCCGGGATCGCGCCAGGTGCCGGAAGGCAATCAGCAAGCGGGAGCGGGAAGCGACGCCGCCGGACTTCGCTGTTTGGCTTTGCCGCGTGGCACGCGGCAGCTTCGTGCGCACTGAAAGGGTGGCGGCATGAACTACTACGAACACCACATCGGAGACTATGCAGAGGCGACCCTGCATTTGAGCTTCGTCGAGGACGCGGCCTATAGCCGTCTGATTCGCAAGTATTACGCCGAAGAGAAACCGCTGCCCGCCGACCTCAAAGCGGTGCAGCGTCTCGTCGGCGCCCGCACCAAGGAAGAGAAGCAGGCCGTTGACGTCATCCTGGCTGAGTTTTTCCAACTGGTCGATGGAGCTTGGATTAACCGCCGGGCCGAGGAAGAAATCAGGCGCGAACGCAAGAAGCGGGCGGCACTGAAAGACCTGCAAGAGCGGGACGAGTACAGGAAATTCCGCGATCTGGTTCTCGGCCGCGATGGGCACACCTGTGTCTATTGCGGCGTCACTGGCGTACCGCTGCAGCTTGACCACGTCATCCCGCGCAGCCGTGGCGGCGCTGACACACCAGACAACCTTGTTGCCTGCTGCAGACCCTGCAACACCAGCAAGGGAGCGAAAACTCCGGAGGAATGGGTCAGAAAATGAGCAAGCCAGACACATGGATGCCGCTTTACATCGGCGACTACCTCAGAGACACCACCAGGCTATCGACGGAGCAGCACGGGGCCTACCTGCTGCTGATCATGGACTATTGGACGCACGGCTCGCTTCCAGACGACGACGAGGCGCTGGCGCAGATAACGCGCCTGCAGCCGTCAGCATGGAAGAAGCACCGGGCCGCGATTGCAAGAATGTTTCAGGTGGCAGACGGCGAATGGCATCACAAGCGCATCGACGAGGAGCTTGAAAGCGCTCGCTATTTCATAGCCAAACAAAAAGCCAACGGGTCGAAGGGTGGAAGGCCAAAGAAGAACTCAAACCATAACCCAGATGAAAGCCAGAAAAAACCCATGGGTTTCGATAGGGATAACCCAAACCATAACCCAGATGAAAGCCCGTCACCTTCACCTTCACAGGTAAACCCTCCGTACACCGGTAGCGTTGTCGA
>JAKQBV010000295.1 GCA_029573925.1 bacterium | reverse complement strand
CTGTCATTGTCGTTCTGCACTTGAGCGTAAAGAGGGAACGCTACCCTGTTTATAATAGGATTGATTCTCGAAACAGGTTGGATGACCAAATTGAATGCAATGTTGTAATAACCAAGCTGTTCAGAGCCGAGATATTTGCCTATGATAAGCTGATCTACTCTTGAAGCGAAATAGTTTAAGCTTTTTTCTCCCATCTGATAAAGACCGAAAGACAAAAAATCTTTTATGTCAGAATATTTAAAATATATGCGCGGCATATACATTAACATGCCTTTTGATAGAAGAGAAAATGATTTTATTAGAGCGTTGAATAAGGCGCCTAATATTATCGATGAAGCTCCGAATCCAAAAATCGCCAACGCTATAGAAAGAGCGGCTCCGAATAATGTAGATACGACATCAATTTTTGAAATTGTGTCGAACTTGAGTTCTTTTTGCAGAAGAAACTGAAACTGTTGTCCAAAAGGTATTATAAGAAAAGTGACAGCTGAAAGTTTAAATAAAGATTTTAAGGCTTCTTCTTTAAAAAACGACGCGGCGACGGGGGCTACCGCGCAAACAGCGCAAAACACTGCGATGCCGCTAAAAATGTTCAACCAATATAAACTGGATAGTTGATTGTTCGTGATGTTCTGCCTTTGCACAATTGCCGCGCTCATTCCTGCGTCAGTAAAAACTTGAGCAAATCCTACAACCACCATTACGATTCCCACCAACCCGAAATCCTCAGGCGTTAAGTATCTTGCCAAAATTGCGATCTGCAGAAATTTTGCGATTATGGCGGTCAAAGATGAGAGCGTCGTCCACTTAACGCCAAGAAAAGCGTCTGTCTTAAGAGACCTGCCATTCGACAAAATATCACCTCATTTGCTAATCACGCAAATAAATATATTGATATTAAATTCCGCGCGAAACAGTTGCGCCACATGCTTCATTGTTTTCCAGATATTGTAGGCGAAGGGGAACTTTGGAATGCGTCTTTTGCGAAGCGCTTCATAAAAGCGATCCCTGTCGACGTCGATTATCTTCAATTTGATATTAGGATTATTTTTTGCGATTTGTTTCAAGGCGTCGTAAACAAAGGGTTTTGTAACGTAATGGAGGCTGTCTAGCCCGATTGTAGGCCTGCCTAAGATTTTGAGATAAAACTTTGCGACAGACTTCGGAAAAAGCGGCAGCCATGGCAGTCTGTAATGCGGCTCAAATGTGCTCCGGTAATCCGGGCAGTGCAAGTGAATGCCTCCGCAAGGTCGGGTAACTCGAATCATTTCAGATAAGACCGCTCTGGGGTCATCGACATGTTCAAGCGTTTGATATGATGTAACGCAGTCAAAGCTATCGTTCGCAAAAGGAAGCTTTTCGCCATATGCCACAATGAATCTTGACTGCCATTCTTTAGGATATCCATATTGTCGAGCTTTCATCTCATTAAAAACATTTTTCCACATTTCAGGCTCTATGCCGAACATATCTAAACCGTTCTTCAACCCGCAATAAACGCATGTTCCGCATCCTGACGCGAGGTCAAGGATTGTATTCGCATTCGGGAGATAGATCTTTATTGTGTTCAAACGATGTTTAGAATGATTGTCGTCATCCATCCAGTTGTGAACAACGCGATCAGTTTTATATTTGGCGTTTCCGCCGAAGTATCTGTTGGATTCTTCATAGGCATTGTGCCATAAGAAGTTTCTTGAATCCTTGTTTTGAGTTTCGACTATAATCATATTATTTCCTAGCTATTATCAAGTACATCCAAGTCCACTTGTCAAAACGCGGATTGATTCTTCTATCCACTATGTCAAGAAACAAAAATATTGTGTTGATTATAGCTGTTAGAGCTTTGATAGCATATCTAATTAACCCCTTGCCGAGAGGCTGGAAATAATAGTTAAGCTCGCTGCCGAAAGTGACCCAAAACCCTGAAAGCGGTTTCAGTTCGATTATTTCATAGCCCGCTTTCTCGAATAAATACCGTATGCCGTATTTTGTGTAACGATAAAAATCGCGCGGTTCCTCATGGATGTGCCAGAATAGCGGAATTGTATATATCGCGTAGCCTCCGGGATTTAGAACGCGATAAGACTCTTCGATGGCTTTCTGAGGTGTTTCCAAATGCTCCAATACTCCAGAACAAAAAATAGTGTCAAAAGTAGCGTCGAGAAATGACAAAGCATCAGCCAAGCAATATGTGTCAATCGCTGAATTGCCATGAGGGCATCCGATAGTGTCGACGCCGAAATAATCCGCATTCAGCGGTATGACGGTTTTTTTTCTCCCGCTCCGCATCCGATATCGAGGAGTTTGCCCGGAGCGTGTTCTTTCGCTAATCGCTCAAAGCATTTCATGTATGCTTTTTGGCCTATCCTTTTAACCATCCATGATGGAGATGACAGACCATGCTTGCCGTAAATCTTGCGCATTTTGTCGAATTCTCCGCCTCAAGCGCGGCGTGCGCGCTTCAAAACTTCAGACAGCTTCTGTTTCAAGCCGCGCTTTTCGTTTGAAATGACTTTGTCATCATAAGAAATAAGCCAGTCTCTACATTCGCTGCATGGGAAAGGAAGTTTCTCCCATTCGTGGTCATTGTGCAGCTTTCTCAAATCGCCCAATTTGCCTTGCCAGACATCTTTCAGAGATTGACTATTAATGTTGCCGGCGATAAATCTTCCCTCAGGATCCGCCGCGCAAGTCACGACATCGCCAATGTCTGTTATAGACATTGTGTCCATAATCCAATAGCATGGGCGACGCTCGTTGAAATCACCTTGTTTTTTGTTCGCAACCAATCCGCTCCATGACAATTCCTTTCGAATCTTGACATCTACTCCTTGTGACAACCAATATTGCGTAAAGTCGTCTTTCTGTCCCTTGTTTATCGCAAGCTCGACGAATTGGACATGAATTCGGAATTTGCGAGCTTTCATTTCATTCTTGACTTCGATCAGATCAAGCACGTTCTGGACAGTTTGATTATAATTGCCGCCGACTCTCAGCTGATTATATGTTTCTTCACAGAATGCGTCGATGCCGATATATATCGCGTCAAGGCCGGCGGCAATAAGTTTTTGTGAACTTTCCCTGTCAAGAAGACATCCGTTAGAATTCAAGACCACATTTTTAAGCCCCGCGCTTTTAGCATACTTTATCATGTCGAAAATAGAGGGATTCGTGTTTTTTAGAATGAGAGCCTCTCCGAAAAAAACAAGCCACACGCGGGTGGCCGGGCTCTCAGAAGCGATTTCATCGATTATTTTTGTGAAAAGAGACCACTCCATGCGGCCCTTTTTTCTCTTAGTATCCTTGTGAGAACACATGGAGCATTTTAAATTGCAAAAACTAACCGTATCCACAAGAACGGTTTTTGGAAATGTCAAATTATTCAACTTGCCTCCCATGATGCGAATATTCGTCAAACGCGCTTAATATCTGACGCTATGATTTTTGCGGGCGCTCCTCCGACAAGCGTATTGTCCGGAACATCATCTACAACAACTGAACAGGCGGCGATCACGGCGCCGTTTCCAATGGTAACGCCTATATCAATAACAGAGTTAGCGAACAATGTAACATCGTTTCCGATTACGACAGGCGCGAAAACATGGCTGCTAGGGCCTTTTTGGTAGTGTGTTCTTGACGAGAAGACACAAACTCCCGGACCGCAGTCAAAGTTATTTCCGATCCTCACGCCGCCCGGTCCTGCCGCATATATAACACAATTTGGAGAAATCACAGCGTTGTCTCCAATATCCAAATATCCTTTGTTTTCACACCAGTCCATGCCGCCCAGATGAATAACTGAGCCGCTTTGAATGAGCGCTTTTCCATTTATCGTTAAATTATCAAGATTGCCTTTTACAATAACATTTCTTTCGATCGTCAGTTCAGGAAAACGTTTTTTTAACGCAAAATCTAATCTGACTTTGTTGATCGTTGTTTTTGCAAGTTTGAATATTTTCATTTTTTAATAAGCCCCAAAAAAGATTTCACGCTATGGATTTTGTTTGAAATGAAGGTTTTCGTTGAAACAACCGGACAGGAAAGCTCCTTTGTTCCGAAGCTTCTTTTGAATGCCGCAACGCCTTCATGACCGCCGCTTGGGTTAAAGTCGAACCATTTATATCCTCGCTCACAAGCGTCTTTAATGGCATCGCGCATGAGCAAATTGGCTGGTCTCATTTGGAAATGACTTTCGAGAGCGGCGCCGTGCCAGTAGACAACGTGAGACTTCGAATACAAGCATATCGCGCCAGCTACGACTGTATCAGCGCAATCTGCCAACCATAGCTTTATGCCGGATAAATCCGCTCTAAACATGATCTCAAAGATATCAAAACTGTAGCATGAAGTCGTATTGTCGCCCCAACGACGAATGGAGTCCAAGTAGACTTTATGATAGTTTTTCCAATCATCCAGCGATCGCGCCAGCCTCACTGTTAGGCCTAGCTTTTCAGCCTGTTTCGGCGCCGCGCGATGTCCCTTTGACCAGTTCTTATTCACAGTGTCAAAACCATGATCAAGTTCAATTGCATGCGTAAAATCGTCTTTAACTCCTTGACGCATTGTTTTTACAGTGAAATCGGAAAATGGATTTATCCTCCATACAAGGTTCCCCAGCGAAGTCATTTTATTTGTCAGAAGCAGGGCATGCTCATGGTTAAGCGGATCTGAAGATACCCAACCGCCGTATGTGGATGCCGGAGAAGAAATATACTCGAATGAAAGGCCCTTATGGATTTTGCGTGAAGATAGGCACAAAACAGCTTTTGCTCCGTCCGAAAAATATACAATCTTAGGTGATGGAGAAATAGTCCCGTTTGTGAATTTGCCCCAAATATCAAACCATTCTCTAGAATGAAAAAAAGTGGCGTAATCGCATCCACCCCATGCAAAGTCCCACTCTTCGTTGGTTGCGTCAGTCAATTTTGTTATTTTCAACATTTTAGATAGACATTAATAATTCTATTCAAAACTCCGATTTGTGCCATGCGATATATTCGGGAAGAGCGCCGGGGAATGTGTAACGCGGAGCGTATCCGAGGATGTTTTTCGCTCGCGAGATGTCGAAAGAGAAGTTGTTGGAGACGCATGCTACGCCCATTCTGGTCAGCATCGGCGTGTTTTTTGCTCCGAGCTTTCTGAATATCCTTTCCGAGGCGTCTGACATAAATTTTGCCGTGCCGTGCGAAACGCCGAATAACGGTTTTTTGAGAGACAGCGCTTCGCAGAGTTTTTCTACGACTTCGCGCAGGGTGACATCCGAGTCGTCTGTGATAATGAACGCTTTTCCTTGAGCCTCTTCTTTCTCGGCGGCAAGCAGGATGGCGTCGCAAATATTTCTGACATGCGAAAGCCCGGCGATGTTTCTGCCGCCGTTCACATACATCATTCTTCGCTTTTTGAGCATTTCAATGATTTTGGTGAAATAAGCTCTGTCTCTCGGCCCCCAGACCATGCAGGGGCGGATGGTGGTGGCGATGACGCGGCCTTGAGCGTGGGCTTCCCAGACAAGCTTTTCGGCTTCAAGTTTCGTGTCGCTGTACAGAACTCCTGTCTTCTTGTACGGCATGTCTTCCGTGTCTCTATTGAATCCTTCATAACCGTGAACTGATGTGGAGCTTATGTCTATCAGCCTTTTGGTTCCGGTTTTTTCAGCGGCGTCTATCATGTTTGCCATGCCTTGAACGTTAATTTCATAGAAGTCTTTCGGGTCTCCCCATTCGCCTACAAGAGCGGCGGAATGCACGATCAGTTCCATTCCCTTCATAGCTTTTATCAGGCTTTCGGCGTCTCTTACGTCTCCGATGAAAGTTTCGAGACTTAATTTTTTTACTTCGTCGGGAAGTCTGCCGGCGTCTCTGACAAGCAATTTGACTTCCCATCCTTTATCCGCGCAAGACTCGGCGATATGAGACCCGATGAAACCTGTAGCTCCGGTAATCAGTGTTTTCATGTCATTTCTTTCCTGTCGATTTCTTAGACGCGTTTTCCCGCTCGTCGCTGAAATATCTATTGTATATATTCGCAAGAGCGAAGAAAGAAGCCTCGATAACGCTGGCTGAACTGACGGCGGAGTAATACAGTTTTCCGTCGCCATTTGAGGCGAGTATAAACACTTCGACCTGAGCGCCTGTCCCAGAGTTGGAGGTGTTCGACACCGCGTATCTGATCAAACGGACGCTCTTGAGAAAAGGATAAATAGGCTCAAGGAGCTTTCGGAGCGCGCGGTCAAGGGCGTCCACCGTTCCGTCTCCGTTGGCGGAAGCTGAAAGCGCGATAAACTTTTCGCCTTTAGGCTGATTCTCCGCTATGAATCTTTCTTCGATTTTCCCCTTTGCGTTCTCTGCCGGAACAATTATCTTTACGGTCGCCTCGTTCTCTTCTCCGTCAGAGTCGCTATGCATATCGGCTGAGACGCGGTATCTGTCTAGGCTGAAAAAATGCTTCCTGAAATATTCCTTATCGTATTTCATTTCCTGTCTCCGTAACGACATTATGAGAGCCGTTCGATGTTGATCATTCTATAACAAAGCAAAGCGAGCCGCAAAACAGAGCGCAATAATTAAAATGTGGTTTAGAGGTATCATGACATTGAAATTGACAATCAGAATTATTCTGGCTCGGCGTCAGATAGTCTGATTGATTCTTCGCCTTGAGCCGCCGCATTTTCAGGCTCGATTTCAGGCTCAGGCTCAATAGGCGGCGGGCCGGCGGGGTGCGGCTCGATTGTCTCGAACCCTGCGACATCGCGCGGAATAGAGTTGTACAATTCGACGACTTTTTTGTTCACCTCGTCAGTAAATAATTTAACGGCTTCTCTATCCGTGTAATCATAGCCGTCAGGGCAGGGTATGGGCTTGCCGACGTTGATGTGAAGTTTTCGATAGACACACCTGTCTTTGATGTACTGCATTTCAAATGGGAAATCCAGCAGTTTACGCATGAAAGGAGGAAATGGCTGCGGTACTCGGATTTCGTCCAGACCGAGCAGGGCGATAGGGACAACCGGGGAGCCTGTCTGCAACGCGATCCGGGCGAAACCAGTCTGAAACGATCCCACGCTCCAATCGAACTGGTTGGATGATATGTAGTCCCATCCCTCGGGAAAGATGCCCACCGCCTCGCCGTCTTCAAGACGATGAGCCGCAGTGGCGAAAGCCTCGCGGATTTCGCTCTGAAATTTTGAAACTGGGATTGCCGCCGTGTTTTTAAGATATTGTCTGAATATGGGTATATTCCAAAGATAGCTTGCCCCCATCCAGTTAATAGGACGCTTGATATTTGCCATTATCAGGAACGGGTCGAGATCGCTTCTGTGGTTTGAAACGATGACGCAAGGTCCTTCTTCCGGAACGTATTGAGGATTCTTTATGCTTGAGTCGATAAAAACATCGAACGTAAGCTTCATAAGCTTGCGAGCGAATTTATAGCTTTTTACTTGGCTCTCATTCACAGAAGAGCCCTCCTTATGGCCGGCAAGCTAACGCCCACCGTATAGCCGCATATTATAGGCAGAAAAAGAATTCGCACAATATCGCAACAGCCCTGCTACGTGGCGGATTCATTTCAAAAGCTTTGATTCGGAGCGAAATTCCGTATAATATGCCGGAAAGAGACATTTGGAGTCAGCTTGCAAAGGGAGAGAATGATGAGATCAATAATCAGAACAGTTGGGTTGGTTTTCGCGGCGTTGGTGTTTTTGCAGGTTTCACTAAACGCTGAACCCAGAGTTGAGGAAGTTAGAGGAATTAAAGTTGTTTATCTTGAAGGCGACCCTTACAAACTTGGCTATGACCTCGGAACTATTTATAAAAAGGAAGTCGAACTTGTTTATAAAACTTATCTCAACGACCTTGTCTATAACGACTGGGTGAAGAAATACGCGATACTGAAGGGCGCGTCTGCGGCCTATGGGAATCCCAGAAAGGCTATGGCTCAGTTCGCCCAAGGCTCGCTCCCTAACATCCCGGATGAATACGTTCAGGAAATGAAAGGTCTGGCGGAAGGAGCAGGGCTGGATTTTCGAGAAGTCTTGAATATGACAGCTCATGTGGATTATTTTGCGGTCCTGATGTGTTCGACACTCGCGGCCACCGGAAAAGCTACCACTGACGGAAAACTAATCGAAGCAAGAAATCTTGATTGGGCGGGCGGCGCTGCGAAAGAATTAGACCCTCTTACCACTGTTCTCGTTTATAAACCCGACAGAGGCCATTCTTTCGTGTCCGTGCTTTATCCGGGAATCGTCGGCGCTCTCACTGCTGTCAACGACGCTCAGATTACTGTGGAATTGAACTTTTCAATGGCGAAGAAAAATGCGACCAAGGGTTTTCCGGCTCTTCTCATATCAAGGCACATCGCGCAGAACGCTTCCTCGCTGGACGAGGCGGAAGCTCTGTTGCGCAGCATTCCGAGAATCGCAGGTTACAATATCTTTGTGACAGACGGTAAAACCAACGAAGCGCGCCTCATCGAAATCACATCCGAATCTGTTGGCGCGATGGGAATGGACGAAAAAGGACTGCTCGGTTCCACGAATCACTTCATCACAAAGGAATTGGCTGGCGCTAATGTGGACAGCTCCAGATTCTCTGAACTTCCGAGCGATGGCCGCCTCAACAGGTTGTTCGAGATGATGAACGATAACTACGGAATGATTGACCATCTTAAAGCTCTGGAAATGATTCACGACGATGGCATCAAAGTTAGCGGAACCGTGCAGACTGTCGTTTTCAAGCCTGCCGACCATATGATGTGGCTTTGGTCGAGAGGCCGTGAACCCGGCGACGCGGTAGAGTTCAACGTGAAAGAAATGTTGGGCTACTGACTAACCTGTTGGCGAAATTTGTTATTGTCTCGGTTAAGCCGTCCATCGAATGCGATATGAAATTGCGTTTTGCGCCTGCTTATTAATTGCTTGATTTTATAAAAAAAAAGTTATTTTTTCTTGATAAGCGCGACGGTTATTCTTTCTTTAAGTTTTTTCATGTCAACTGCTATTGTTTCAGGGGAGCTTTCCAATGCGGTCAAGAATGTTTTTCCGACTGAAGTCGAAAAGAAGTTTGAGATGTCCAATATAGCAAATGCGCCGTCTGCGGAAACAAGAGGGATGAATCTTCCATGCGCAGTTTCGATGATTGAAAAATTGCCGTTCATGTTGTCCGACGCGTGAAAGAAAGATATTTCTTCGGGTTCGGCGATATTTGACGATGCGCAAAGAATCAAAGCGAAGCCTGTGGATTTATTGCCGTCGCGTGGATAAAACACTTCGGGAAAATGAACAGCCGGATGCAAAACCCGGAAAGCCTTTCCAATAAGCGAGGGTTCATTCTGAGACGCGGAAAATGCGTCATCGAAGTCGTTTTTCCAACCTGCGGCGCGCCAAAGGTCTGATGTGGCGGCTCTATCGCTTCTTCTATCAACTTTTCTCAGTCCGTTCTCGCGCGTTTTATATCCGGCCAATCCGGGCCGTTGTCCATAAAGATATTCTTCTACATCTTTTGCCCATTGCACTAAGACTTCCTCGGACACGTCGAGATTTCCGGGATAGCTTGAAACATCGCTCGGTCTTGCGCCGCACAAAGCGCTCCCTAACCGGATGTTGTGAGATAAAACTTCGGCAGGATCTTTGTCCAAAGTTGAAAGCAATGCGGCGAGTTTAGTAAATTCAACGCTTATCGGATTAGCGTCTAATGCGATTATCCGTCTTGCGCATTGCCTAAGAAAAAATGAATACGGATTAGCGTTGACGCTGTTGGTAGACGCGGCAACAGAGATGGAAAAGGCGTCCAGCGACGCGGCATACATTGAACCTGAACCTGATTGAGGAATGAATATTCGCGTGTCTGATTGAATACTAACGCTGCGGAAAGCGGCGTCGGCAAAGTCAACCCACATCTCGAAAGGAAGCCGTGCGCAAGAATATTCGGAAATGCAATCAAGATATGCGTCTCCTTTTGATACAGTTTCCAACGCTTTCTTCCATTTCGCTTTTGATCTGTCCACCCATGCCAGACTGCCATTCTCAGATACTAAAGCCATTGGTTTTTCGGCGATCTGAAGTTTTAGTTCTGAAAAAGCTTCACAGGCGGAGATAATATCTGAAGCGTCCAGCTCTTTATAATTGTAGCCTAGTTTATCGTTTTCTACCTCTATCAAAGACAACAATTCAATCGCTTCCGCCATAAATGCGTCCGGAACTCGATTTATATTGAGAAATTGGTGAGCTTCAGTATCCATCAATTCGCCGGCAAGACATGGAACTTGCAGTGAAGCATCTCCGTGCCTGATAGAGGCAAGCAGATTATCGACGGATTCCCATAGATTAAAGGAGAGGGCGGATTTGTTCTTCTTCAATAGATTGAGTGAATCTTTCTTTTCGGCTAATCCCCTAAGCCCTATCGTTGAACTATAGCTTTCGCCATCGCAGGGCAATACTCCTGTTGTTTCAGCAAAGAAAATGTAAACGAGTCTCTGAATAACGACCAGAGAATGCTTGTAAACCATATCGAGAGCATCCGGTGTCGGAGCGGCGCCGGTCGTAAGCGATTCGGCCGCAAGGAATCCTCTAGATGTCACGGTGGCTGATTTTCGCAATGCGTATCTCAATGAGTCTCGCGTTCGCGCTGCTCTTTCGCGGCTCAACCGAAACATTCTGTCAGCAAAAGTAGACGTGGTGTTGGAAGCTTTCGCGCCTAAAAGCAGAAAAAACATCTTCTCGCAATCAGAATCGAGTGATGTATGCCCGAATTCCAAAAACCTGTTCGGAGCGGAAAAAAGTCCTGAGTGAAACAATCTCCATTTAGAACCATCAGAAAGGATGCCCCAATCGGCTCCGGTATCTCGCATATTCAAAATCAATCGGCAAGCCGCGCCGATGTCCATGGATTCATCCAATAGCGCCGATAAACGTATCGGGCCGTCCGGCTTGTTGGAAAACAATAGAAAATAGCCGCGTTGGCCTGTGAAATGCCAACCCAAATATTCAAGCGATGAACGCAGACTGCCCGTTCGTTGAAAATGGCTGTTGACCGTAGCGAAGATGTTTTTGCTCTCGTCAGACGATTTTGCCGCGCGCCATTCTTTAGACTTCAGCAAATCATGTCTCAAAATATGTTCTGAGAACAGGTTCCTGTTTATAAATGAATCGACAACTTGAGTTTGTTTTTCGTCGTCAAAAAACGAAATTTGTTCGGGCGACATGTATCTTCTCCGTTGCGCGCAATTTGAACCCGGATTCGTCGAAAAAACTGACGAACCGGGGCGATTATCATAGCGGCGAACTGCTTCGTTGCCGCCGCATTGTTTTCTTCATGAACCCATGTTCTATTCACTGCAACAATGCGCCTTGCGCCTCGCATTTCATCCGCTCTGAACAATCG
>JAKQBV010000283.1 GCA_029573925.1 bacterium | reverse complement strand
CGACGGGACGCGACGCGCCAGCGTCGCGTCCCGTCGCGCAAGGAAAAGTTTGAAGGATTTTCAAGGAAACTTTTCAAAGTTTCCTTGAACCGCCGGGGGCGCTGTAAAAAGACGCGGATTTCTTTGAAAAAACATCGGTTTTATGGTACATTTATTCTCCTTGGTAGGCGCTTAGCCCGTCTTTTTTGCTTATACGGGCTGAAATCGAAGAAAGGGATAAGACACGAGGCGAATCGAGCGAGAACGAGGGAGCATACTGTTTCGTATGTGACGGCAGTTCGAGTCGATGATTCAACGACGTAGATCGCCCTTTATTCGATTTCCCGGGTTTTTCTTATAAAAAAACCGGGTTAAGATTGGAAAGGTTCGCAAGGCCATGAGAGAATACGACTTTGAAAATTTTGAGGCAGAGTGGCGGCGGCGCTGGGAAGAAAGCGGGATGCACACCTGCAAGGATGATGATCCCAGACCGAAGTATTACTGTCTGGACATGTTTCCGTATCCGTCCGGGGCGGGGCTTCACGTGGGCCACTGGCGTGGATATGTGCTGTCGGACGTGGTGACGCGCTACAAGACGCTTCGCGGCTTCAACACGCTGCACCCGATGGGGTGGGACGCATTCGGCCTGCCCGCCGAGAACGACGCTATTAAAAAGAAAATCCATCCGAGAGAAAACACCAAGAAAAACGTGGACAACATCCGCCGGCAGCTCAAGGAAATCGGCGCGATGTACGACTGGTCGCGGGAGTTCAGCACCACCGACCCTGACTATTTCAGGTGGACGCAGTGGATATTCAGCCGGATGTTCAAGGCTGGGCTGGCCTATAAGAGAGAGATGCCCATCAACTGGTGTCCCTCGTGCAAAACAGGCATCGCCAACGAGGAAGTAGTCAACGGAGTCTGCGAAAGGTGCGGCGAGGCCGTCGATAAAAAGAATCTCAACCAGTGGATGCTCAGGATAACGAAGTACGCAGAGCGGTTGCTGACCGACTTGGACAAGCTCGACTGGCCGGAGCAGGTCAAGCTGCTACAGAGGAACTGGATCGGGCGCAGCGAGGGGGCGGACGTGGTGTTCACCGCGATCAGCGCCCGGGACGGCTCCCGCAAGGATGTCACCGTATACACCACCCGGCCGGACACTCTGTTCGGCGCGACGTTCATGGTGTTCGCCCCCGAACACCCGATGGTGGCGGAAATCTGCGACCCGGCGAAGGAAACGGAAATCAGGGAATACGTCGAGTGGGCGCGCAAACAGACCGACATCGACCGCGCGAACGTGAAAAAGGACAAGACGGGCGTCTTCATCGGCGCATACGCCGTCAACCCGGTGAACGGCGCTGAAATACCTATCTGGATTTCGGACTACGTTATGATGGGTTACGGAACGGGCGCGATAATGGCCGTCCCGGCGCACGACGAGCGCGACTTCGAGTTCGCCACCAAGTTCGGCATCCCCATCATCGAGGTCATCTACAGCGAAAACGCGAAGAGAGACGCCTCCGGCGCTCTCACGGAAGCGCATATTGAAGATGGCCTATTGGTCAATTCCGGCGATTATAACGGAACGGACTGGCGAGACGCCAAAGAGAAAATCACCGCCATGCTGGCCGCAAAAGGCCGGGGCAAAAAAGCGGTCAACTACAAGATGCGCGACTGGATATATTCGAGGCAGAGGTACTGGGGAGAGCCGATTCCGTTGGTGAACTGCGAGAAGTGCGGATGGGTGGCAGTACCCGAAGACCAGCTTCCTGTGACGCTCCCCGAAGTCGAATCATACGAGCCGACGGGAACCGGGGAGTCGCCGCTGGCGGCGATGACGGACTGGGTGAACACGACCTGCCCGGAATGCGGAGGCCCGGCGAAGCGCGAGACGGACACCATGCCGCAGTGGGCAGGCTCCTCGTGGTACTTCCTGCGGTACGCCTCGCCGAAGTTCGACGGCGGAGTGGCGGACCCTGCGGCGCTCGACAAATGGCTGCCCGTCGATCTCTACGTCGGCGGCATCGAGCACGCCATTCTACACCTGCTCTACTCCCGGTTCTTCGTCAAATTCCTGTTCGACATCGGAGCGGTGATGTTCGACGAGCCGTTCGCCCGCTTGTTCAATCAGGGGATGATAACCCGCCACAGCGAGAAGAGCGGCAAAGTCGAAAAGATGTCCAAATCGAAAGGCAACGTGGTCAGCCCGGACGAGCTTGTGACGCTCTACGGGACGGACACGGTGAGGATATACGAGCTGTTCGTGGGGCCGCCGGAGTCGGAATCCGAATGGAACGACCGGGGCATCGAGGGGATTTTTAGGTTTCTCAAGCGCGGCTGGCGCTGGACTCTGGATATGAAAGAAAAAGCCGGAACAGAAGACGACCCGGCAATGCTCCGCGCCCGACACGCGCTCATCAAGAACTGCACCGAGCGGCTCGAATCATTCCGTTTCAACACCATAATCAGCGCGCTGATGGAGTTCGTGAACTTCGTCGCCGACGAGAAGAACGCCGGGCTGGCGGTCAGCCGCGAAACAGTCGACGCGTTCCTCGTCCTGATAGCGCCGCTCGCGCCTCATTTCTCCGAAGAACTTTGGAAGGAACTTGGGGGCGCGGACAGCATATTCAAACAGAGGTGGCCGGAATTCGACGAGGCCCTGACGCTCGCGGACGCGGTGACGGTGGTTGTGCAGATAAACGGAAAAGTGCGCGACAGGTTCGAGGCTTCCGCCTCCGCCTCGGACGACGAACTGCGGGAAACGTCTCTCGCCCTTGACCGGGTGAAGAAGAATATCGAAGGAAAACAGATCGCCAAAGTGATAGTGAACCGCAACCCAAAGGGCAACTCGGCGCTTGTAAGCATTGTGGCGAAATAAAGGGACGGCGGCAGAGCGGGAAAAGAACAACACACTGAGAGGAGCCGGGAATGCCTGAAAAAAAACAGAAACCAATATCGCTGAGGTACTCGTGGTACGCGCTCTTCGTGATGGTGATGATCAACACGTCGAACTATGTGGACAGGTTGAGCATCGGGCCGGCGATGGAGCACCTCAAGAGATATTTCAGCGCGTCCGACACCCAACTAGGCTGGATACTTGGAGCGTTCACGTTCGTGTACGCGATAATATCGCTGCCTATGGGGTTCGCGTCGGACAGAGGCAAACGCACATTTTTCGTCGGCCTCGGCGCGCTGGTGTGGAGCATATCGGCGACAACATCCGGCTTCTGCAAATCATTCATCGGATTCTTCGCGGCGAGGGCGGCGGTGGGAGCCGGGGAAGGCATCTACGCGCCATCCGGAACAGCGCTCATCGCTGACTATTTTCCGAGGAACAAACGCGCCACCGCAATCTCAATTTTTATGTCCGCCATGCTCATCGGCGGCGCTCTGGCGATTATCGTCGCCGGCGTCATCCTTAAGAAAACAGACAAGTTCGACCTCGAACGCATGGCCAAGCTGACGCCCTATTCGCAGGGCGAACAAATCGGCGACTGCGTTTACAACGGCCTGCATCAGACGAAAGACAGGCTCGTGTCTTACGATTTCGACTGCGGCGGCAAGCCGTTGTCCGTCGTGTTGTCCAACATAGACAAGAAGCATGAGGCCGACGCCCGCACAATGCTGTTCAACGTGGATTACCGCGCGGGCGAAGGCGAGCCTGAAGACAGTCTGCTTGAGTTTGCAGCGTCTTTCACAGAAACAGTCAGAGACCGCGAGGACGACGACCTTCAACTGGTGACGGCGGATCTGAAGGGCCTGCCCGCCCATTTCAAACTTCCGCCTCAGTACGCGGACAAACTGGCGTTTGACGAGAAAGCCGGACTGCTCGCCTACAAAGGCATCATGAGCAAGGACGATCTGCAGGCTCTCCGTGAAATATCTGATATGCCTGAATACCAAAAAGCCGTCATTTCCATATCCAACGAGTCCAAGTTCTACTTCAGGCGTTCGGACAACTGGAAATGGATATTCTGGATTCTGGGGCCTCCGGGACTCATCTTCGCGCTCATGGCGTTCATGCTCAGGGAGCCGGTCAAGGGCGGAACTGAGGATTACCTGACCGAGTCACAGGCCGCCGCGATCAACGCCAAAGGCAAAATCGACTACTCTCCTCTGTGGAAAACGCCTTCGCTGGTGATAATGGTGTTTTCAAACGTCATATTCACCGCAGCCATCGGCGGGCTGAACATGTGGCTGTTCCCGTTCGTAGAGAGATACAAAGGCATGGAGTCGTCAGAGGCGGCAATGAAAATCGGCCCGATCGTGGTGGTCGCCATGCTGGTCGGCGTCGTCCTCAGCGGCATTGTCTCCGACATGATGTTCAAGAAAAACAAACGCGCATACAACTGGATTATATTTGTCTGTATCCTAGCGGGCATCCCGTTTATATACGTCTTCATAATGTCGGACAACTATCTTGCGATAGTCGGAGCGATAGCGGTGGGCATGTTCCTGCTGTCATGGGTAAACGGCCCTCAAAACACCCTGCTAGTATCGGTGGTTGACCCGAAGCTGCGCGCCACCATGAATGCCATTCACATCCTTCTGATACACGTGCTCGGAGACGGCCCGTCGCCGATTATCATCGGATACCTCTCAGATCAGTACAGCCTGAAGTTCGCGTTCATGTGGCTGCCGGTCGCGATGCTGGTCGGGGCTGTGGGATTCATGATCGCCGGAATATTCGTTCCGAACGATTTAAAGAAGCTGGAACAGAGAATGACCGGGCAGGCATGAAGCCGGTCATTCTTTTAAAAAACGCCTGAAACCGCGAAAAAAGCTTTTGTTTAACAGATTGTTTGCTGTAATCAATACCGGGGTCTCTCCCCAGAGGCTCCGGTTTTACTAAAAAACGGGGAACATCCGGGGAATTGGGATGTTTAAACACTTACAGGGGGTAAAGAGTATGGCTGCAGCAAAAACCGGAATAGCGAAGAAACCGCGCGCGACCATAGCCGCGTGTGTTCACAAATTCGAAGCGACCAAAGGCAAGGCGTACTGGGTCGTCAAGGCAAAACCCATCAACAACAGGGGAGAGGCCAAAGACGTTGAGGTCCCGGTGACAGTTTTCAAATGTTCGTGTTGTGGAGAGCTTAAGGAGTATCCCGATGTATGGGAATCGAACTTCACCGCTCCCGTGATGAGAACGAAAACCGTGAAGCCGGCGTTTAAAAGAGCCGCCAAGTCAAAGGCTTGAAAAAGGTCTTCGACAGATAATATATTTTGTTGAATGAACATCCGTTACATTGCTACGCGCCCCGTTCACAGCGGGTTTTTGCGTCGGAAACTTTCCGGGGCCGGATATCCCGCGCCGCCGGTTTGTTTTCAATTTTTGAATATTATTAATTGTCTTCAAGTGTAATATTTATGTGATTTTGTCTTATACTTCTATGAATAAATATTTCGGAGGATATATGGCAACTGCCGAAAAAAACAGCGGAGAGAAAAAAATGTCCAGAAGAATCATCGGAGCGATAGTGATTATGATGGCGGGCGCGTTCGTTTGCGGGTGCTCGTCGAAGATCGAGGCGACAGAAGCGGCGGCCCTCAAACCGGCTGCGGACTTTCAGGACGCGGTGAAGTTGATCAAGGAAAGCTATGTATGCCTCGAATCCGGCGTCACCATCAAAGAAGCCGAGGAAGAAGGCGAGACCTGCAAGTCCGGCGAGCGCGTCATCGAGATCGCCGAGTCCCTCAGCAAGTCCGGATGGAACAAAGAGAAAATCATGTCGATGTTCGACCTGATGGTGAGGGCGAGGTCGTCGCGCGCTACTGTGGACACAATGGGACTTGTGATGTTCGGCAAAGCCGACGCTCCCGTCACCATGATTGAGTTCACGGACATGCAGTGCCCCTACTGCGGCAGATACAACAAAGCCACTTTCCCGACCATAAAGAAGAACTACATCGACACCGGCAAGGTTAAGTATTTTCATGTGAACCTGCCTCTAGGATTCCACCCGCAGGCGTTCAGGGCGGCCGAGGCGCTTTATTGCGCCGCCGACCAGAACAAACTGCTTGAAATGAGAAACGAGAACTACGACAACCAGAAAGCGCTTGATGTGGACTCTCTGAAGAGAATGGCCGCCAAGATAGGCCTTGACGCCGGCGCGTTCAACAAGTGCATGGATGAAAAGAAATACGAGAACCGCGTCAACGAAGACATGAAAAAGGCGCAGGCTGCGGGAGTCGGCGGCACGCCGGGCTTTGTAATCGCGCGCTCCGCCGCGGGAACCATCGTCAAGGGAAAAACCATCAGCGGCGCCCAGCCCACCGAAGTGTTCGCGGGAGAAATTGAAGGCCTGCTTTCGAAGTAACCACGAATAGCATATTAGCACGGCGCCCGCGCGGCGGAAGCCGCCGTGTTTGACATCGTCGGAATTCTTGTCGCGCGAATTGCCGGATGGAGCGTCTTTTGGAAGGCCTGATACTGGAAAATGTCGGCAAGCGGTTCGGGCCGAGGCCGATATTCAGCGGAATCAGTTTCAGCGTGTCGAAGGGCGAGGC
>JAKQBV010000277.1 GCA_029573925.1 bacterium | reverse complement strand
CGACGAGGTCGGCAGAGGCACGAGCGCCGCAGACGGCATAAGCATCGCATGGGCCGTCTCCGAATACATACACGAGAGGATTGGCGCGAGAACTCTATTCGCAACACATTTTAACCACCTGACGCGCATGGCCGACTTGTTCGAGAGGATAGAAAATTTTCACGTCTCCGCGGTTGAGCGGGGCAGGGAGATTCTATTCACGCACAAGGTGCGCCCCGGAGGCACGGACAGGAGTTTCGGAGTCGAGGTGGCTAGACTCGCGGGCATACCGGCCTCAGTTATACGCCGCGCGTCGGAAATTCTGGCTTCTCAGGAAGCGGAGTCGGACATCGAAGTCCCTGAGGCCCGGACGGCGCAACTCGCGCTTATTCCTGACCAGCCTCCGAGCCGCATCGAGGAAATGCTCCGCTCGGCCGACCCGGAAGAGTTGACGCCCCGCAAGGCGCTTGATCTAGTGTTCAGGATGAAAGATATTCTCGAGGAAAACGACAGGTCGCGGTGAAAACGCGGCGGCTGCCGGGAGGCGCGCAATGAGCGGAATACCCGCTGTTTTCATAGACAGGGACGGCACGCTCAGCGAGGAGATCGGCTATGTGAACCACGTCAGCCGGTTCAAACTGCTCGAAAAGTCGGCTGCGGCGATTAAAAAGTTGAACGAAGCTAACATGCCCGCTGTTCTGGTGACCAATCAGGCGGGCGTCGCGCGCGGCTATTTCCCTGAAAGGCTCATAGCGGATGTTCACGCGCGCATGAACGAGCTTCTGGCTGCAGGCGGCGCGAAACTGGACGGGATTTACTACTGTCCCCATCATCCGACCGCCGGAGAGCCGCCTTACAGGATGGACTGCGATTGCCGGAAACCTAAGACGGGACTGATAGACCGGGCGGCGGCGGAAATGGGACTGGACGTTGCCCGTTCGTATATGATTGGCGATAAGCTCAGCGACGTGGCTCTGGCGAAACGATCGGGCTGCGCGGCAGGCATACTTGTCCTTACCGGCTACGGCAGAGGCGACTGGGAGTTCAACAGGGAACGCGAAGGCGTCGAACCCGATTTTATCGCAGAAGACCTGTTAGAGGCTGTCGACTGGCTGTTGAAAGACCTTGCATCGCGAGCTTGACCCTCGTTTTTTTCCGATAGATGCAATTTTCGACCGCGCAATGAGGAAACTGTATAAAGGGCGCTTTAAGACGCGGCGCGCGCGCGCCCGGAAAACTGGAATAAGTTTTTATGAATCTTGCGGACAATCTGAAAAACAGCGCGGAGCGGTTTCCCGACCGGCCTGCGGTCGTTTTTTACGACAGAGTGATAAGGTACGAGCAGCTTTACGCGGACGCGCTGAGGTTTGCGGGCGCGCTCGGCGAGATGGGCATGTCGCGCGGGGACAGAATGGCGATAGCGATTCCGAACGTTCCGGAATACCCTATGGCTCTTTACGGGGCATTCGCGGCCGGGGTGGAGGTTGTCACTATCAACCCTCAGTATTCCGCCCGCGAGATCGAATATATGCTGAAGGATAGCGCGGCGAAACTGGCGATAATGCATCCGATGTTCGAGCCGCCCGTCAGGGAAGCCGCCGCGAACGCCGGAACTAAGTTGCTGTACAGCGACTCCATGGGCGACCCGGCAAAGCGGGATATGAAAAAAGCGATGTCGGAGGCAACCCCCGCAGGCGCGCCCGCGGACCTAGACCCGAACCACACGGCGGCTATCATCTACACCAACGCGTGGAGGGGATACCCTCTCGGAGCATGTCTTACGCACCTCGGACTGATGACAAACGCCCAGTCATGCGTGTCGGCGTCGGACGCCCACGAAGATGACTCTTTCCTCACGGTTATTCCACTGTTCCACGCGTTCGCCTGCACCACATGTCTGCATCTGCCTTTTCTCGCGGGAGCAAAGACCGTTCTGCATGAGATGTTTTCAGAGGATCGCGTGATGGCGGACCTCAAAAAAGAGAAGATAAGCGTTTTTCTGAACGTGCCGACGATAAACAAAAGGCTGCTTGATAAATTCGGCTCGGCGGGGAGCGACCTATCGTTCGTGAGGGCGATAGTGCCCGGAGGCGCTCCGCTGACGGACGATCTGTACGGCGGGCTTGTGGAGAAACTAAACGCAAATGTGTATCAGGGGTACGGGATAACGGAATGCGGGCCGGTGACTTCGGTGAACCCGATGCGGGGCAGGGAGTTTGTGAAAGCCGGCTCCGTAGGCCCGCCGGTTGAAGACATAACCGTGAAAGTCGTAGATGAGAACGGCGAGGCGCTCCCGACGGGCGAGACCGGCGAGCTTTGCGTCCGGGGCGGCAACGTCATGCGCGAATATCTCGGAAAACCCGAAGACACGGCGATGTTTCTAAAGGACGATTGGTTGTTCTCAGGCGACCTAGCCCACATAGATGAAGACGGATATATATACATAACGGGCCACAAGAAAAGGCTTGTGCTTGTCGGCGGGTTCAACGTCTATCCGCAGGAGGTGGAAGCGCTGCTCGGCGCGCATCCGGCGGTGGAAAGCTGCCGCGTTTTCGGCGTCCCGGATGATTCCCTCGGAGAGAGAGTTATGGCTGAAGCAAAACTCCGCTCCGGAGTCTCCGCTGAACCCGGCGAACTGAGGAAATTCCTCCGCTCTGCTCTTGCTTCCTATAAAGTCCCCCGCCGGGTTGATATCATAGAATAGCTCAAGCCCGGATTGGTGATAAATGCGGTATATCAGCGCGAAAGCGGATTGCGCGGATTCTCAATCTTTAGCCATTAGTTCTGTTTTCATTTTGCTCTTTGAACTCAAAACCGCTGAAATGAACTGTGTTTGACAGTATTTTGGGCGCGGGTGTATACTTTTTATTGATAAGAATACATTAAGAGGCAAATTCTCACGCGTTCTCGGACGGGCAAATTGTTGATAACGTCCCAAAGTTGTAGGAGGGAGTAGAAGAAAGACCCGTTTCTCTGATACAGGTTTTGTTTGAGGAACAAGCCGGTAAAGGAGGAAACGGGTCTTGCAAAACATAATAGCACTTGAGATCGTGTCTGCGGTATC
>JAKQBV010000262.1 GCA_029573925.1 bacterium | reverse complement strand
ACACTCTGAAACGAACAGACATGGCGATTCGAATACCGCTTCGACATTAGAGGGTTTTGCGAATAAAACTAAATATCTCAACACTGGAATAAAGAATGTCGCGAAAGTAATTTTCAGTTTTGTTCCCGCGTTTGCAACTTTCTACTTCACAAAGGACTGGTTCGTGCTCGCGTATTTCGGCGCGTTTATCTGGTTCGGCGTGACCGGGCTTAGAAATATACTTCAGTCGGTTCTTGGAGGAGGAGGTCTTCGCAGGTCTCCTCTATTAGGCTGGAAGGACTATGTGAACTGGGAACGCATAGCCGACTCGCTTATGTTCACAGGCTTCTCCGTTCCTCTGCTCGATTGGATCGTAAAGTCGTTGCTGATGGACAATACGTTCGGAGTCACGGTCGGAACGAACCCCGCCCTCCTATATTCGACTATGGCGATTGTGAACGGCGCGTATATTTCTTCTCACAACCTTTATCGCGGACTTCCCAAGGAGGCTGTCATCGGAAATCTTTTTAGAAGCGCGTTTTCAATTCCCTTGGCTTTGGCCGGCAACTCTCTGTTGGGCGGAATGATGACGGCGGCAGGAGTCATAGCCGCAAATGATATTCTGCAAAAATCAGCGGCGATTATTTCAAAAATCGCTTCTGATTCCGTCGCTGGCGTAATAGAAGGCATCGCTGACAGAAACAGAAACATCAAAGAAAGGTTCAAGGATTACTCTGAAAAGCTCGATCAGGCTTTCGAAGCTTTTGCGCGCCTTGATTTGATGTTTCCGGACGTCGATATGAGCAAAGCCATCGCTTCCCCTAAATCGCTATTCCAAATGATTAAGGAAAAGGACCCTAAATTCGAAAAGATAATAATCGTGAACGCGCTCGATATGATGTATTTCTGGCTTTTCCAACCAAGAGCGAAAATCGCTTTCAAAGCCATAGCCTGCGGCATGGACAAATACGAGCTCCTCATCGTCATACATTCTCAACACATTCTGAAAAACAAACTTGAAATCGGCTTGCTGTTTGTCGATGGCATCATCGTGGGCAAAGATTACTCGAAAGCATTGTCTTTCTATATGGATTATCATGACAATTATCTTAACTGTCTGGACGACATGTTCTCCGGCGTTATACGTGGCTGATACGCTATATATTTCATTATGATTCGCAATCAATGCTTTTTAACCCGAATCCTTCATTAGGATTCGGGAGCGATTGTTCAGAGCGGATGAAACGCGGAACGCAAGACGCATTTTTGAAGTGAATAGAACATACGGTTCACGAACAAAAAAATGCGGCGGCAACGAAGCAGTTCGCCGCTATGAAAACCGCTTCGGTTCGTCGGCTCTATCGTCGAATTCGTGTTTGATCAAATAACGCAAAGATTTCTTGTTTATTAAAAAATACGACTAAAATATCGGCTATGCCGTCCTACATAAAAAAAATATTATCCCAATAATAGTTTTTGCTTTTTTCTATTTGAAATTAACAGCATTGTTTCGCAATAATGAAACGCCATATATCACACCCTTCTCAGAGACATGCTGAAGGAACCAATCGCTTTCGTCTGATGAGCGTGATTAATCGGATTTAAAAGACTTAGAAATCTTCCGGGATAATCTCCGTCCAGCCGTAAGGATCGGGGATGTCGCCGTTCTGGATTCCTGAAAGTTTTTTGTACAGTCCGACGCACATATCGCCGGCAGTCTTGCCGTCGCCATACCTGATGACTTCTCCCCGATATGTTATCGACCCGATCGGAGATATGACGGCGGCTGTTCCCACCGCCCCGGCCTCGACGAACGTTTTAAGCTCGTCCACATGAATCGGCCTCTCCTCCACTGTAAATCCTTCGTCCTTGGCTATCTGCTTGATGCTCATGTTGGTCACGCTGGGAAGTATGGACGGAGATTTCGGAGTAATATAGCGTTTGTCTTTGGTTATGCCGAAGAAATTAGAAGACCCTGACTCATCAATGTACTTCTTTTCCTTCGCGTCGAGATAGAGCACCTCGTTAAACCCCTTTTTCTTTGCGGGGATGGTGGCGCGAAGCCCGGCGGCATAGTTGCCGGCGCATTTGATGTCTCCTGTGCCATACGGAGCGGCGCGGTCAATATTCTCTTCCACCATGAGATTCACAGTTGACAGCCCACCGCCTTTGTAGTACGGCCCCACAGGCGACACGAACACGACGAATGTGTATTCCGTAGATGGATTCACCCCGAGTTGAATTCCAGTTCCCATGAGAAAGGGCCTGATGTAAAGACTCGCGCCTTTGCCATACGGCGGCACAAACCTTCTATTTGCGTTGACCACCTTCCAAACCGCTTCCTTGAACATATCGAGCGGCACAGGTTCCATTAGAAGCTTTTCCGCCGAACGAATCATGCGTTTTGCGTTTTCTTCAAGCCTGAACGTCTGCACTCGGCCATCGGGCCTCTCATAAGCCTTAAGTCCCTCGAAAATCAGTTGTCCGTAATGAAGGCAGGCCGCAGCCACAGGCATCTGCATGTATTCGCTGTCAGAAAGCTGTCCCTCTCCCCACTTCCCGTCAACGCAAACTCTTCTATAGTTCCAGTCCGTCTTTATATAACCGAACGGCAACTCCGAGTATTTTAGGTCAGCCTTTTCCATGTCCTTTTCCTCAGCGCAATCATAAGATTCCGGCAGACAACACCGCCGCGCGGTCTTCTCTGTCTGGTTGAAAATTTATTATAGCACATAGCCGGCATACATCAATATAAAGATTTACTCCGCATTTTATCTTGGCCTTCTCTCCTAGCGATATTGATAAAAACAGTTAAAATATTCAAGGCGTTGTGTCTGAGGGCGCTGAAATTGATATGGAGAAATCTGCTGTCGACATAGTGTTCTGCGAGGGACTTAATCTGGCGCGCGCAGGAGAATGGGAGCGCGCGACTTCATGTTTTGAGAAAGTCATTGCCGCCTCCCCCTCTCACGACGCCGCCATATACAACCTCGGAGTGGCTTATTTCAAAGCGGGAAAACACAAGGACAGCGCGGACAGATTTCGCGAGTTGCTCGCTTTCAGGCCGAATGACCCCGACGTATATGTAAATTTCGGCAGAATTCTTGAGAGAGGCGGAAGGCCGGATCAGGCGCTGGTCTGTTACAAGAAAGCTATGGGTCTAGACCCTGATCATCCAGAAGCGCTTCTTAGAATCGCGGTTATGCTCGGCAGAGACCACGGAAAATACCGGGATGCTATCGAATATTTCAGAAAATGTCTTGAGCTGAACGGCCCGGCGGCGGAAGCGCACCAAGGAATCGCTATCTGTCTACACCATCTCGGAGAACATCAGGAAGCTTATGACAACTTGAATATCGCTGTCAAACTCGCTCCTTCAAGCGGCGTCCTTCACAACCATATCGGCATAATGCTGATGAAACTCGGAGAAGAAGAAAAAGCAGACAAGCATTTCAAGCGCGCTCTGGAGTTAAACCCAAATCTAAAACTCAAGCATCAGAATCTTTGGGACATCGAAACCGGCGGAGAGCTTTCTGTTAAGAATCATCTCTGAAAAATATTTTTGCAATCGACAATGATTCCTTCGCTATTTCCTAAGTTCAAACTCATATTGATTCACCACCGGATTGGAAGCTTCGTCTGTTTTCAACTCCACCACAAGCGCGTATCCGCCCGGAGGGCTGTCCGTGGAATTCCAGTTGACTTTTCCCGCTTCGATAACTGAGTCCGCCGGAAGCGGAGATGCCGACAATCCTTCCGCTTTGCATGCCCCTTCGGAGTCGCAAATCATCCACCTAATGACAGCGTCCGGAAATTCCCTGTCATAATCGTTCACTGCCCACAGCTTCAAACCAACCGTTTCGCCGCGCGGATACCATCGTCTGGGAAACTCCGACATTGCCAAAGCCGGACTGAAGCTCTGCTTCAACGCGAAATACCCCTTCTTGGGATTGCGCCTCCAGTCGACAACCGACCACGTGACGGCCGGACAACAATCGTTGAACATGAAATGAACGGCTCCTCCGCAAGGCTCGTACTTCATTCTCCTCAGAAATTCATTGAAGTATTTCACCAGCCTTGCCTGATACCACTGCGACACTTCGATATATTCCTCCAGTTTTCTTCCTCGTCTGGCAGGAACATATTTATCCATGAGGTCGCGTTGCAACATGTGTTTCTTTTCAAGAGCGTCCCAATCTATGTCTTTTATCGCGTCCGCATCCTGAAGCTCTTTGAAGCTTTCAATCGAAGGATAAGCCTGCGCGCCGTACTCGGTGACGAACCTGTATGATTTTTTATACAATGACGCGTGACTCTTCAGCATCCTCATGGTTCCGTAATACCATCCGAAATAAAGATGGGTGTCAGCGCCGTCCTTCAGGAAAGAGGCTGTCCCGGATGATTGAACGACCGGCCTGCTTTTATCCTCCTTCAACAACGCGCCCTTAAGCCGAGGGTCAAGCTCGTCCTTGTTCCAGTCCGACCCCAGCATCGACGCCATCGAAGGGATAAACTCTTTAAGCGCGCCCGGCGCGAGAATGTCTTTGGCGGTTCTGGCCTTGGTCATCTTGAAAGGCTCGTTGTGACAGCACCACACGGCCACGCTGGGATGAGACATAAGCTCGCGGGCCATGTCCGCAATCTGCTCGACCGCCGTCTTGAGTATTTCTTTCGAATAATGCCACTGGAGAGGAAAATCCTGCCAGACAAGCACGCCCCGCTCGTCGCAGGCTTCATAAAACTCCTTCTTCTCAATGTGAGCGTGAACCCGCAGTATATTCAGATTTGCTCGCGCCGCCATTTCGACATCTTTCTCATAAATCTCCCGCGTCGCGCGCGACAGTCTGATATCCGCAGGAGCATAATTGGAGCCTCGGCAGAACATCCGTTTGCCGTTTATTTTCAATACCCAATCTTTCATTTCGACCGTTCTGACGCCGAAACGCGTTTCGGCCTCGTCAGCCATGGCATCCCCGCAAATCAACTTCGCCCGCAATCGGTACAATGGCTGGCCGCCTCTGTCCCACGGCCACCACAATTTGGGTTCGGGAATCGATATTTCGAACGTCGCTTCCATCCCTGCGGAATTCGCTTCGTCGATAAGAAATTCGCCTTCCTGACAATCGCCGTCGAAATTGACCGGTTCGACGCGCCATGCCAGTTTCATCTCCGCGCCGCCGGGGCCGGACGGTGGCAAAATAGTCGCTCGCGCCAACGCCACTGCCTCGTCTTCGCTTATCTGAAAATCGCTGACGTTCAATCTCGACAGCCGGGCCTGCCCTGTCTCTATCAGTTCCACGCTGTTCCAAATCCCGCCGGGCTGAGTTTCTTTGGGCTTGCAATCCCAGTTGCCGAACACCCCAAGAACCTGACTCTTGTCGTTCGCGTCCGCCTCGACTTCACACCTTGCGAATACGGACAACAGGTTCGCTCCGTCGCGAAGGCAAGAAGTGACCTCGAACTCGAAAGCAGAGAAATAGCCGGTGTGTTCGCCTAGATAAACCCCGTTCAACCAAACCCGGCAGAAATAGAACACGCCATTGAATCGAAGAAAAGCCCGGCGTCCGGGAGCCGTCGCCATGGCTTCGAAGCGTTTTCTGTACAGAAGTTTTTCCGGATACTTCTCGAACGCGGTCGTCGTCTGCCAGTGACCGGGAACCTGAATGTCGTTCCATGCCGAATCGTCGAATTCGATTTTCACGAATGACAAATCAGAGCTTACGACATCAGACGCTTTCCAAAGTCCGTCAAGTTTCGCCGCCAATGGGATCGCCTCCGTATTAAGAGTATTTTATCCCGACCGAACGAAACCGCACAATAATGCCGCCGCAGTCAATTAATCGAAATTGATTTCCGGATTTATGAATTCTTTCATCGCGTCTTCAGGGTTTCTCGGTTCAGGCTTAAGTTCAAACGATTTATAGAAAGTCTCTTCGGCTTGGGCGCGTTTTCCTCTTTTGAGCATTGCCTGAGCAAGATTTCTCAAAACAGTTCCGTCTTTGGGAGCCAGCGCTGCGGCTTCCGCAAAGGCTTCCTCGGCGTCCCCGTACTGCCCCGTCTTCATGTTGTATTCGCCAAGAGCGCGCAGACACTCCTCGCATCCTTCATCGGAAGCCAGAGCTTTCCGAGCGAGCGCGGCGGCCAATTCATACGCGGCGACAGCTTCGGCGGCGGGATCGGATGAAATGACATCCGTTTCTTCATTCGATGAATATGACGAACCGCGTTTTTTTTCTGCGGTTTTCAATGTGCTTTCCGCTTTCTCGGCAAAAATCGAGGCCATACGTAGATGCGCTGCCGCAGACGCGTCCTCTCGCGAAACGCAACTTTCATAAATGTTTTGCGCGGCGTCGTAGTCTTCAAGCCTGGCGAACATCCGCATAAGAGCTATCGCTTTGCTTTCTGCGGGAGAGCGTCCTTCAGACGCGGCCACGTTCTCCGCTTCCGAAACAAGCTTCAGAGCCGCTTCTTTACCTGCAAATTTACATAGTGAATAAATCTCCTCAGATTCGAGCGAAAGTCCGGGGTTCAGTTTTCGAGCGATAGCATAATTCTCCGATGACTTCCCCCACATGTCGGTGTCGTGATAGTTCTTTCCTAGACAGAGATAACCCTGAACATGGTCCGGGTCGGCCTTTATGGCTTCAGCGCATCTTCTTATAGCCGTGGTCGCGCTCAGTCTGCTCCAGTTCAAGGACCTGCAGTCCGCGCACTGGGGAGCAAGCCCTGAGGCAATATCGTAGTACATCTCGGCTCTCTGAGAAAAACCTCTTTGCATTGCTATCATCGAGCCGACTTCCGCTATTGCCATTTCCTTGGGCCATGAGCTTCCGATAAGCTTGTGATATTTCCACATAATCGAAATCGACGCGGCGGGATTGTTCCGATCCTTTCTCAATTCAAGCTCCGCGAGAACACGTGTAGCTTCCGGCCAGAAAGCCCCTTCCATGCTCTCAACTATCCGGCGCGCCTTTTCTTCGGAACTCTTATAATCGTATTTGCGGTTGCGGTAATATCTCAAAGCTTCGATGCGAACGGGATGATCCGGCGGGGCCATTTTTTCCGCTGTTTCCAGAGCCGATTCCGCCGCTTCTGTCTCCCCTGTCTTCAATAAAAGCTTGTGCAGGGCGAAATATGTCTCGACATTGCCGGACCCGCTTGAGATTATGTCTTTGAAGAACTGTCTGCGACTGTCCAACCCGCGCGAAGAGCCTTTATGAGACTCCAGCGCCTTCACATTTTTATAGAACTCTTTGTGCGATTCAGGCGTCTTCTTTGCCTTCGCTATCTCTTCAGCAGAAACTTGAGGCTCGGCTACCGAATTGATTATCGCGGTAAGACGGGCAAGCTCGGTAGGCGGATTTTCCATCGCGGGGACAGTTTTAAGGGCTGGCTTGTCGCTTTCAACGTCAATCTCGAAAACGCCCGACGCGTCAGAACTGTCATTCCATGCGTAAGCCTTTATGTAATATTTTCCAGCCGGAATAAAATCAGGAACCTCGACGACAGCGTTGGCGGAGCCGGAAGCGTCAAGAGATGTTTCAAGGGAGAAAGCCACTTTATTGTTGGCGTTGGCATAGTTCGTTCTGGCGGCGGCGATGAGAGCTTCGCCTTCGAGTCCTTCGATGCCTGTGGTCGGATAAATCATCTCAGTAGGATGCGCCTCTAGGGTGAGAATGATTTTCCCTGACGGGACGTCGCCGGAATCTATCGCGACACTGAAAGAGCCTCCGGCGGAAGCGTTTTTCGGCGCTTGCATCAAGACTTTGCCTTGCGGGTACGCTATGCGGGTCGCAGGGTCGCCGAGATAGTTGTAGATGTAAAGATGATCGTACGCGTTGTCTCTGAGTTCTTCTTTGCCCATAATCAAAGTGAACTGCTTGTCCATGAAACGCCTGTCCTCGTCGTATCTGCGGATCATGGCTTTTTGAATGCTCAGAAGAGCTTGTCCTATCGTCTCCGGCTTCTTCATGGTCAGGAAGAAAAGCAAGTCTTTAGATATAAGGGCGTTGGCGTAAGGATGAGAAACCTCGGAGGCGGCAAAAACGCCGACAGGCCCTTCCGGCGACTTCACAAGTTCCTCGGCGATACAATCGTGCAGGATGTTGAACTTGCCCGTCAGACAGCTAATGCTGAAGAAAAACGTGTTCTTTCCGCCCGAAACCACGCGGGGAACATCCGCAACCTCCATAATGCTGCGGCAGTCGCCTCTCCAGCAGACGGTCGAAAGCCCGTCCACGTCTCCGTGCCCGATATACGACATTATTAACGCGCCTTCGTTGAAACGTTCGACCACTTTCGAGTCGAATTCTTCTGGAGCCAAGAAATAAGGGAGGGCCGATCCGGCGTATGTCATATTCACGTCGAATTCCGGATTGAAGCTGCTGCGGAACATCCGTTTGGTAAGCTCTTCGAGGGTGGAGTCGAAAATGCCGAAGTCGCCTGTGCTTGCGAATACGGAGACGCGGCGCTTCCATAGTCCGGGCGGCGGATTCGTTTCATAGGCGATAATTTTCGAAACCATGCTTTTTACGTCTTCTGGCGTGTCCGCAGGCAGTCTTCCGATTGAGATATCGGGTATTTCATCGCCGTCCATATCGGAATACGGCGCGTCCGAGCCAGTGTAAGGCTTCCCGGAAAAGTCGGAGATATTAACTATGAAAGTCGGAATTGAAACGCCGCCCGGATCATACGAAGCGGCGACATCCGTGTCGCCGACGATAAGCAGATACTTCGGCGCAGGTTCTTCCCAATTGAAATATGCGTATCTGACAAAAGCGCGAATTGTCTTAGGGCCGGATGGCCATCGTTTGAACTCCTTATGAATCGATTCCGGCGTGACCACCGCAACTCTGAGACCTTCCGAAGCGCGTTTTTCAAGCAGAGGCTCCAGCGCTTCCACGAATTCGGCGGGAGAAATCACAAGATAATCAGCGGCGTTTTTTTCCGCGCGAGGTTTTTCAACCAGATATGAGGCCGCGGCTGCCGATGAATTCATTGATACTAAAATTAGCGAAAGCGCCGCAAAGACAGATGATGCTGAACGTTTAATAGAAAACATAATCCCAGCCTCCGTCCCGCCGATTTCAAGCGGATACGATTTTTACTTTGATTATCATATATTATGGAGACGTTATAATAAACCCGAAAAGTTTTCGCGAGACTGATTTCGGCGATTTGACGGCGGCTTAGCAAAATGCTTATATCAATGGCGACAGGCGGCTCATCATTTGGAAGCGGCCTTGAACGCCTCTTCCAAGTCTTTGATAAGGTCGTGCGGGTCCTCAAGCCCCACAGACAGCCTGATTAGTTTTTCGTTGATGCCGAGCCTTTGAAGCTCCTTCTTAGGAAATGTGGCGTGAGTCATGCGAGGAGGAGACGCGATAAGGCTCTCGACGGCTCCTAGGCTTGCGGCGAGGGTCCAAATACGGACATTCTTGAATGTCGAGTCTGCGATGGCGCGGTTTCGGGCGTAAAAAGAAATCATCGCGCCCGGCCCTGCCGCCTGTCCGTTGTGAATGTTGTATCCGGTATGAGAAGAAAGCCCCGGATAGAAAACTCTTGACACTTCCGGACGAGTGGTCAGCCAATCCGCAATCAAGCGGGCGGTTCTCTGTTGCGATTCCATTCTAGCTTTTAGGGTTTTCATGCCTCTCATTAGAAGCCAGCAGTCAGAGGGCGCGGGGACCGCGCCGACGCCGTTCTGAATATGCTTAATGCTTTTTGCGGTTTTCTCCGTCCGAGCGGTCGCAAGCCCCATCACGAGATCGCTGTGGCCGCCTAGGTATTTCGTGGCGCTGTGAACCACCACATCCGCGCCGAACACGTGCGGGTTCTGCAGGAGCGGCGACATGAACGTGTTGTCAACAATCAACATAATTCTTTTTTTTCTCGCCAGAGAGCCGAGAGCGTCGAGGTCTGCTATCTTCATCAGAGGATTCGTCGGCGTTTCCACGTACAAAGCTTTTGTTTCGGGGCGAAGCGCGGCTGCCACGGCGCTGGCGTCGGAAGTGTCCACAAATGTGTGTTTGATTCCGAATCTATTGAGGATCGATGTCAGCAGCCTGTAGCTTCCTCCGTAGAGGTCTTCCGTGGC
>JAKQBV010000259.1 GCA_029573925.1 bacterium | reverse complement strand
TATAAACAGATAATTTCAGCGCGTTCAAGGGGGGATTAACTCAACATCTTGTATGAGGTTGAGTTATGTGCATATCCCTAAACGAGAATAATCATTGAAATTGCGGATGATAATGAGTATATTCTGAGTTTATTGTGTTTTAAACTATAAAAGAAGAGAGTTACAAAATCGGTTTTTTCGGAGGAGAATTTTGGACACTAAGCTTATCAATGTAGGATTCGGCAACATAATATCTGCAAACAGGGTAATATCCATTGTGTCGCCCGAATCTGCTCCGATAAAAAGGCTCATTCAAGAAGCAAAGGGAAAAGGCACGCTGATTGCTTCCACATGCGGAAGAAGAACTAGGGCGATAATAGTGATGGACAGCGGTCATATCGTGCTATCGGCGCTACAACCGGAGACGATAGCCAACAGGTTTATGGATAAAGAATCATCCGCAGGCGAAGCAAAATCCTGATGAATCAGAATCTTCCGGAAGAGAAAAGAACGGTAGTCGTGGTGTCCGGTCCGTCGGGCGCGGGCAAGTCAACCGTGCTGAAGGAAGTTTTCAAGGATGCCGGAATAATTGACTCGGTGGAGTATTCCGTGTCCGCGACAACTAGGCCACCGAGGCCGGGCGAGGAAGACGGAACGAGTTATCATTTTCTGACGGAAGGTAAGTTCGACGAGATGGCGTCAGGCGGGGAATTCCTTGAATGGGCGAAGGTGCATAACCACAGATACGGCACTCCCAAGGCAAACATTGCGAAGGCGTTTGCGTCAGGCAAGGACCTTTTGCTTGAGATAGACGTGCAAGGGGCATTAAGGGTAAAGAAAGAGTATCCCGACGCGGCGCTGATATTTATAACAGCTCCGCCGGATGTGTTTAGGGCGCGTTTACAGAATCGCCCGTCGAACCTGACCGGGGAGGCTCTCGCTCAGGAAATTGAAATCAGGATGAACACAGCGCGCCGGGAGCTTGAGTTGATGGGACAGTATGATTATGCGGTAATTAACGACAGACTTGACGAATCCGTAAAAAAGGTTATATCTATTATAATCGCTGAGAGGTGCCGGTTGACGGCGGCTTTGCGGTGAAAAAGGGCTTTCGCGCCCCGGAGGAAAGATAATGGCGTTCGATCAATTTGCAACCGAAGACTTGCTGAAGAACTTCAACGGGAATAAATATATGCTCGTGAATGTGGCGGCCCTGAGAGCGCGCCAGATTAACGACGGCGTGCGCGTGTACGTCAAATCGGACAGCCGGCATCCGTTGCAGACGGCGCTCGAGGAGATTGCGGAAGGCTTTATCGGATTCACTCTCGGCGCGGACGAGATTTCTCCTGAAGACCTCGAACCCGAAGAAGACGTTATCAGCTTCGACGAGATGGTCAATCTCGACGGCGACTTTGATTTCGAGGACGAAGAAGCGTTCGACATTGAGCCGCTGGATTTCGAAGACGACTTTGCGGGCATGGAAGAATTCGGGTACGAAGTGGAAGAGTGATGGAGCGCAGACTCCTGCTGGGCATAACGGGCGGCATAGCAGCCTACAAATGTCCGTACCTCATAAGACTGTTCAAGCAGAACAATATTGAAGTGAAAGTGGTTGCGACTTCGCATGCTATGGAGTTCGTCACGCGAGTGACCCTCGAAGCGCTTTCCGGACAGCCGCTTTACATGGATATGTTCGGCCCTAGAGGCGACTCATACGAGCACATCGAACTTGCAAAATGGGCGGACGTTATGGTTGTCGCTCCGACGACCGCAAACTGCGCGGCGAAATTTGCGAACGGGATTGCGGACGATCTTCTAAGCGCTCTTTTTCTGACTTGCAAGAAACCTGTGTTGCTGGCTCCCGCGATGAATACGGCTATGTACATCGACGCGGCGACGACAAGGAATCTTAGAATTCTCAGGGAGCGAGGAGTAAAGGTGATAGAGCCGGACTCAGGGCCTCTTGCATGCGGGGATGCCGGGCTAGGCAGGATGGCTGAACCGGAGCAGATTTTTGAGCGCGCGATGCTGATGTTCGCCGACCGAGATGCGTTGTGCGGCAAAAAAGCTCTCGTAACAGCTTCAGCGACAAGGGAGCGTATAGACCCAGTAAGGTTCATCTCTAACCGCTCCACAGGCAAAATGGGGTATGCCATAGCCGAAACTCTGGCGATGTGCGGCGCGGACGTTACTCTGGTGACGGGGCCGTCAAACCTCGCCTCTCCTGCGGACGTCAACATGGTCAGGGTGGAATCGGCGAGGGACATGTACGATGCGGTGATGGCGCGCGCGGATAGCTCCGACATAATAATAAAAGCTGCGGCAGTCGCAGATTTCACTCCGGCAATGGTATCCGAATCCAAGATAAAAAAGACCGGCGACGGGCTTACTCTCGAATTAAAACGCACCAAGGATATACTGGCGTCCCTGTCTGAGATGAAGAGGGAAGGCCAGCTTTTAATTGGGTTTGCCGCAGAGTCGGACGACCATTTTTCGAACGCTGTCGGCAAACTCGTTAAGAAGAAGCTTGATCTGATTGTTATGAACGATATTCGCGCGACGGACGCGGGATTCGGAACCGACAACAACAGGGTTATGTTTGTTATGCCGGGGCATAAAGGGTCGCCTCCTGAAGGCTGGCAGTCAAAGGAGACCACAGACGCGGATGTTTTCGTGAGGGCGACTCCTTTGCTCAGCAAATATGCGGTGGCTGACGAGCTTGTTAAAATCATCATTGGCATGATATAAGCATTTTTCAGATTTTTCGTTCACACATACTTTCCTCTTTTAATTTCATATCAGTCGCGAACCGCGAAACTGACATTACGGACATGCGGAGTGTTTTTATGAGAATTTGTTTGGAACCGTGTCAGAGCGGGTAAATAGTATTCAGTTAGTGTAAATAATATGAGATTTAAGGCCGGCAAGGGGGAGACATGAATAAGCAACCGAAGATACTTATTGTCGAAGATGATGACGATCTGCGGGAGCTCCTCGGCGAGGCCTTGGAAAACGCCGGATACAGGACTGAACTCGTGTCTGGATATTGCGAGGCTACCCGCGCGTTGGAAACAGACAAGTTCGATCTCGTGGCTCTTGATCTCATGCTTCCGGACGGGGATGGCATGGAAATATGCGACAGGGCGGTGAATCCGCGAGACGGCGGGTCCGGCGCGGCTGTGCTGGTGTTGTCAGGAAGAAACAGTATCGAATGCAAATTGAAAAGCTTTATGAGCGGGGCGCGGCGTTTCGTGTCCAAGCCTTTCGAAATTGACGAGTTGATCTCTGCGGTAAAAGAAACGCTCAAAGGGCATTGTGTGGCAGCGGCCCCGCCCCCGGCGCCTTTGCCGGGGTTGTGATTTGTGTTTTTTTGACACGTCGACTTTTTACCCGCGCGATCTCACATGAAAAACAAAAACGATGTGGTCATATCAATCCTCTAGAGCGGACTGGTATTGTTTGACTTCGAAAGAAAGACCTTCTCATTTTTGACAACCTTTCTATTCAATAGCGCCTGACGGAGTGTATAATAAGCGCGCGCGGACATGACCGCCGCGACCGGGAGGTTCCACAATGAACCTGACCAAGTTTTTTCTGGAAAAACCAATTTTCACAATCGTAATAATGCTGTTGCTGGTGTGGTTCGGTGCGGGTTCGCTGCTCAAACTCCGAGTGGAGACGCTGCCCGAAGTGAACGCGCCGGTGATATACGCGGCCATTCCTCTTGTGGGAGGGGCTCCGGAGGAGGTCGAAAGCCTCGTTACCATCCCTGTGGAACAGAAGATCGCGGAAATTGAAGACGTTTCGCGTATTTCATCATCATCATGGCATAACGTGTCGTTAGTGGTTGTTTATTTCAACGAGACGGTCGACCCGGAAACGAAGTTCAAGGAGTTCAGAGACAAGATTAGCGAGGCTAAGGCGCTGCTGCCTGCCGAGGCGCTTGACCCGATTGTGCAGGAGATAAGCTTCGAAAATCTGCCGATGATGTTTCTTGGCTTTTCAGGCGACAACAAAAGCCAGCACGAGTTGAGCATGTATGCTTCCGCTATAAAGAAAGAGCTTGAAGCCATTCCGGGAGTAAAGAGAATCGTGATGACCGGGGCGACCGAGAAAAGAATCGAAATCGGAACGCGCCCAGACGCGCTGCCAAAGTACGGAACGGATCCCTTGAAGTATCTGATTGAGAACCTTGAAAAGATAAGCACGAACTTTCCCGGCGGGAAACTGACAGTAATGAATAAGGAGTACACAGTACGGACGCTCGGCAAGTTCGACAAGATGGCTGATCTTAAGCGGATGGCGGTAGGAACTTACGAGGGAGAGCCGATAAGGCTTTCGATGATGGCGGATATCGAGGAGACATATCCTCAATCCGAAACTATAGCGCATGTGGACGGGCATCGCGGAGTGACGTTGGCGATAATGAAGAAACGCGGCCACGGAACAATAAATGTCGCTGACAGGATAAAGGAAAAGCTCAAGGACTACGACAATGTTGTGGTGATGTCCGACGCTTCTGAATTTGTCAGACATCAGATCGGAGAGTTGAGGAATCATGCGGCGTGGGGTGTGTGTCTTGTTCTGGCGGTGCTGTTCATTTCACTGGGGTTCAGAGTCGCCGCGATAGTGAGTTTCGCCATACCGATGTCATTCCTGATGACGTTCACCGCGATGTATTTCAAAGGAATGACCATAGATATGGTGTCGCTGTTCTCATTGCTGCTGGCGCTCGGGATGATGGTGGACAACTCGATAGTGGTGTGCGAGAACATTTATCGTCACATGACGCTGGGAAAGAGCGCGGACCGCGCCGCGCTGGAGGCGACCAACGAAGTCGGCTGGCCCATATTTTCATCTACTGCGGCGGTGGTGGCGGCGTTTCTTCCGATAGGGATATTCCTCAAAGGGCCGATAGGCGAGTTCACGCGGCCCATCTCGATAGTGGTCACGTTCGCGTTGCTTGCGTCGCTAATCGTGGCGAATTTCTTCAACCCGGTCCTTTGCTCGATATTCATGAAGAAGATAAAGAAAGAAGAGGAGCGGAAGAGCGGAAGAATCGGTCTGCGCGCGCGCGCGGGATACGGGAGGATTGTGGAGTGGTGTCTGGATCACGGCGCGATTGTGATGAGCGCGGCCGGCCTGATTCTTATTTCGAGCATCCTGTTAGTGGTCTTGAAAATTGTGGGGCTGCAACTGTTTCCGCAACTGGACACAGCCAAGTTTTATATCGACTTGAAGACTCCGCCGGGAAGCACGATGGAGGACACTCGGGAATCCGTCGCGAAGATTGAGAAGTTCTTTGACGAATCGAAGTATGTGAAGCATTACGTGTCAAACGTGGGATCGTCGGGGACGCGCATAGAAATTGACGATCATATTTATTTCGGATCGAACATCGCTCGCTTCATAGTGGACCTTAAGCCGATGAAGGAGACCGGGAAATCGCACAAGAAAATACTAGAGGAGTTCAGATACAGGATTTCCACCATGTTCGAAGACGGCACGGAAGCGGTCTTTATTGAAAAAGTGCTTGGGCCGCCGGTAGGCCCGCCGATAAACATTCAGGTTTCAGGCAATGATTTTGCGCGCCTCAGAAAAACGACAGAGGCTATCGAGGAAATGCTCAGGAATCAGCGGGGAGTTGTCGATCTCAAGAACGACGCCCCCGGCAATATTCCTCAGATAGTTCTCAAGACAAGGCAGGATGAGCTTGCGGGCGCGGGAATGACGACGCGCGACATCGGAGGTTTCATCTTTCTTGCCCTCACCGGACACAAAATCGGCGACATAATGGTCGGCGATGAGAAGACTGACATTTTCTTGAAAATCAAAAAAGACCCGAATCAGGATGTGACGGCTCTTCAATCTCAATCTTTCACGCTCCCTTCGGGAGAAAAGAAATATTTCAGCGATCTTTTGTCTTTCCAGTTGACGGACGGGCTTTCTTCGATTGAGCGGGAGCAGGGCAAGCGCACGATAACTATTGAAGCAAACGTTGCCGCCGGGTTCGAGGCAAAAAGGATTGTGGACGCTCTCAAGCTGAGGATGCCGGGGCTGCGCGAACAGATGATAGCCGACGACCCTGAGATGAAGAACGTGAATATCGAGTTCGCAGGAGAGACGATGTTGCTCGGAGAGGCGATAAAGAACCTCAGCGTGGCGTTTCTCGTGTCCATGATTTTTATCTATCTTATACTGCTGATCGAGTTCAAGTCGACCACGCAGCCGTTGATAATTCTCGTATGCGTGCCATACGCGTTGGTGGGCGTTATTCTCACGCTGCTTATCCTAGGATATTCATTCAGCATTCTCGCCGGCATAGGTTTGCTGTGCTTGGTTGGAATCGTGGTGAACAACGGGATAATATACATCGACTACGCGAACCTTCTGAGGGAGCGCGGAATGAAGAGGCGAGAGGCGTGCGTGGAAGCGTGTCTGACGAGGATGCGCCCGATCATACTCACAAAGATAACCGTCATTCTCGGCATATTGCCTCTGGCGGCGGCATCCGCGGCGAAGACCCAGTTCTGGAAACCGCTTTGCTGGTCGATTATCGGCGGGCTTTTCATCGCAACTACATTAACTCTGGTAATCATTCCCGTGGCGTATTACATCGTCGAAGGCTGGCGGAAGGGCTATTACGACAAGAGGGGCGGCGGCGACTCTGAGGTAACGGACGCTTCTTCTAATGCGCTGCTTCCTTGAGGATGCGGATTTGATTATTGAGGATGCCTGTTTTAGAAATTTAGGCGTTCTATTATCTGCAAATATTTGAACCTTATGGTCGGTTTTTCCGAGACTCAGAGATTTAGTTGCGCTCGCGAAAATGTTCGATGATAATCAACCTGCTTGCGAAGAATCATCCGCCGGTTGAGAAGCCTCTTTGTCGCCGGACGATGTATCCTCTGGAGCTTCGCCGTCTTCGATGTCCTCTTCGTATTCTTTTCTGGTGATTGTATAAAAGGTGTCAGGCTCCGCGCGTTCGGTGAACGTTATTCCGTTCAGATGGTCGATTTCGTGTTGGAAAATCCGAGCCAGATATCCTTCGGCATCCAATTTTACTTTTTTCATATCCAAGGTCTGCGCTTGAACTGTCACGCGGTCGGCCCTGCAAACCGTGCCGTACAGGAGCGGGAAGCTCAGGCAGCCTTCGTCGCCGTATTGGACTTCTTTTGAAAACTTTAAGATTCTCGGATTTATGTAAACGCGAACGTCGTCTTGAGCGTGCATGACCGTGATGATTCTCACAGGGCGGTTCACCTGATTGCCGGCAAGACCGACGCCGTTGCTGCAAAGCATGGTTTCGACCATGTCATCCGCGAGCAGACGCATTTCGTCAGTCATTTTTCTTATGCTTTTCGCCTGCTTTTTTAGCGTAGGATGCCCGTCGCAGACTATTTCCAGTTTCGCCATTTATGCAATGTCTCCCATTATGACTCTGTCAACACATTGATAGTATAGCGGGATTTTCGGATAGTTAAAACCGGGTGAATCGTTCCCGGGCTAAAACAGCTTCAAATCTCACAAGTTCTCGCTTTTAATTAAAACCCGCCGGAACTGAGGTTCGAGATTCTCCGCAAAGCCGGCTCTTTAGACTCTTTGATTGCGATTGCGTTTACAAAACAGTATACTAATAAGTAGACGGAAGGAGGTTGAGCGACATGGCGAACAGCAGCATAGTAAGGATTAACAATGAAACCAAAAGGACGCTTGAAGAACTATCGAGAAAATCGGGCGAGCCGATGCTCAACGTAATTGACAGAGCGATAGAAGAATACAGGCGGCGCGTCTTTCTTGAGGAAACAAACGCCGCGTACGCGAAACTGAAAAAAGACGGAAAGGCGTCCGGAGAATATGATAGGGAGATAGCCGCATGGGATTCCACCCTGATGGATGGTCTCGACGATTTGGAATCATGGGAAGAAGGTGGAAGCAGGCATCAGGAAAGAAAGGGAGAAAATCCAATGATAAATCCCGCGCGAGGTGAAATCTGGCTGGCGGACCTTAACCCCGCGAGGGGACACGAGCAAGGCGGACAGCGTCCTGTGATAGTAATTTCCGCCGATATTTACAATTCCGGCCCGGCGGGCCTTGTAGTTGTGTTGCCGCTAACAAGAACATATCGCGGAATACCTCTGCACGTTCAGATAAAGCCGCCTGATGGCGGCGTTAAAAGCCCTAGCGCCATACTCTGCGATGCCGTGAGGTCAATATCAAAAGACAGGCTTTTGAAAAAATCGGGCGCGGCGTCTTCCGCAGTAATTAAAGAAATCGAAGACAGAATGAGAATCCTTCTTGAACTATAGGAATGAAAGAAAATACCGCCCCCAACCGGAGCGCAATTCATTAAAAAAAATCGTGGAAACAAGCCGCCTGACTCGGCGCGCTGAGAGAACGCACTAATGAACAACATTTTAAAATACTTATTCATAGCGAGCGCGGCGGTTTTCGTCATAAGCGGACTGACGAAGGACAGGCTGCCGAATCCTGATGGAATCGTAGAGGAGTTGTTGCTGGAGCCATATCAGGAAGAAGTGGAGATTGAAGAGTTCACGACAGAAAGAAAAGGCATCGTGTACACCGTCAACCCGCTGTATGATTATGACATTTATGGGCTTGTGGTTTCTTACAGCGACGCGCGCGGATTCTTGAACATCTCGCACAAGCGATGGGGCGACTATCTGAATATTAAGGACCTGTGTCTTATATGGGGACAGAATCTGCGGACGCCTCATTACAAGAAATTCAAGTTCTCCAGCAGGGATTGGATGTGTCTTTACCGGACAAGGGATAACGAAGCTTACTTTGTTTTCAGGAGCGACAAGTTTTCAAACAATCATCTGCTGGTGGATGACGAGGCGCTAAAGAAGCTCGTGAGGAAAACCCGCCGAGGAGATCAGGTTCACATCTCCGGGTATCTGTCAAAATATTCGCACGATGGCGGGTTTTCGAGGGGCACGAGCACAACTAGGCTCGATAACGGAAATGGAGCCTGCGAGACGATATATGTGACAGGGTTCGAGATATTGAAGCGTTCGCGTCCGGCGTTGGATATTTTGTTTGCCGTTTCAGGCTTAGCCGCGGCGACGAGCGCGCTAGCGATAATAGCGATCTTTTTTGTCTATACCGGAGCCGCCCGTAAAGGCGCGGGCGCGCCGGACGTTATAGAGCGAAGAAAAAAATCATAGCAGTTCGGCGGCTAGTTCGGCCAGTTTTGAGCGTTCCCCTTTGACCAGCGTGACGTGTCCGGCGGCGGGACTGTCTTTAAACCTTTCGACGACATAGTTAAGGCCGTTGCTGTCGGTGTCCAGATATGGATGGTCTATCTGATAAGGGTCGCCGGTCAGAACGACTTTGGTGTTTTTTCCGGCTCGGGTGATAATCGTTTTCACTTCATGTTGAGAAAGATTCTGCGCTTCGTCGACAATCATGAACTGGTTGGGAAGGCTGCGGCCTCTGATGTAAGTGAGAGGCTCTATGTTTATCATTCCCGTGCTTTCGACGAGTTCGCGAATTTTTCTTTTCTCGCGTTTTTTATCCTGCGCGCCCAGAGTAAAAATCAGGTCAAGGTTGTCATAGAGCGGCTGCATCCACGGGTCCATTTTTTCTTCGATGCTGCCGGGGAGGAATCCCAAGTCTTTTCCCATCGGCACAACGGGGCGGGATATTAAAAGCCTCTCGAAAGCTCCGCGTTCCAGCACGGCGTGGCATCCGGCGGCCAGAGCGATCAACGTTTTTCCTGTTCCGGCTCGACCGTTGAGAGTTACTAGGCTGACCGAGTCATCCATCAACAGTTCGAACGCGAACAACTGTTCGATATTCAGAGGTTTAATGCCTGACACGACCGCGTCTGAGGAGTGTTTTAGGGGAACGATGGCGCCAGCTTCCGCGTCGAATCGTCCGTAAGCGGTTTTGCCAGCCTCCGGGCTGGAAAGAGCCACAAGCTCATGAGGCCTCATCGTGTCTGCTAAAACGAGTTTGCCGTTCGAGGCCATCTCGTCCAGTTGAGAAGAGGAAACCTCCTTTTCGGAGTATCCTTTGTACAGTTCCTCGAACTGGATTTTCCCCGGCTCGTAGTCCATAGTCACAAGGCCGATGGCCTCCGCTTTAATCCGCATGTTTATGTCTAAAGTGATGAACACGCATATATTGCCCGGGTTTTTGTCTTGTATGGAGAGCGCGGTTGCGAGAATGCGGTTGTCTTCCTTGTTGCTCCGGAGGCTGGCTGGAAGCGAACTCATAGGTTTGTCTCCGAACTCTACGGAGACATTGCAGCCGTTTTCGAGAGTGACGCCCTCGGATAAACTTCCGTTGACGGTTCTCAGGTTGTCAAGAATGCGCGAAGTCTGGCGGGCGTTGCGGCCCACATCGTCAGAACGGCGTTTCTGATCGTCGACTTCTTCGATGACTTCGAGGGGTATTTTGATTATTTCGTTTGGAAAAGCGTATATGGAATTTGGGTCGTTGATGAAGATGTTGGTGTCCGGAATGAGAATCCTCTTTTTGTCCATTAATGAAACCGCCTTTTATTTTGTGTTAAACAATTTGAGCAGCAACATTTTTATATCTCAGCCTGCGTTCAGCGCGCCTCGAAACCCGAATGAGAGCGCATCCAATCTATGACGCTTTCAGCCGCTCCGCGCCCGACGCTCTTTGGAGCGGACGACAGAAAACCTCGCATTGCGTCCAGAAGTTCTTCGCGAAAATCCTCAATGTCGGCGACCATGAGGTGTTTGAAATTTCCGATTATTTCGCATTGTCGAATAGCTTCGGCTCTGCCGCCGAGCCGGTCAACAAGGCCGAGGCTTTTCGCCTCGTCGCCGAGAAAAATTCGTCCATCCGCCAGTTTTTCAACCTGCTTTTTTTCAAGGCCTCTGTTTTCCGCGACTGACGCCACGAACCTGTCGTGGATTTTATCGATATGTTCTTTAATGGCGCGGCGTTCTTTTTCGGAGATTTTTCTGAACGGGACGCCCATGTCTTTGAATTCGCCTGACTTAAAGCCTTCGTAGCCGACGCCGAATTTTTTCATAAGTTCTGAAAATTCCAGATGAGTTGAAATTACGCCGATACTGCCGACGGAACTCATAGGGTCAGCCACTATTCTGTCGCATGCGCTGGCGGCCCAGTAGGCGCCGGAGGCGGCGACATCCCGAACCCAAGCAACTGTGGGCGCGCCCGCCGCGCGGATTGCGTCTGCGATTTCTTTGCTTGGAAGCACGGCTCCGCCGGGACTGTTTATCTCAAATATGAGACATCTTACGCCTCGGTCGACAGCCCATTTGATTTTCTGCGAGATGCGGTCGGGACCGATTGAGCCGAAATGAGAGCCTGATGTTGCGGCGGAGGAAATGGGGCCGAATATCCTGATTTTTCCGATAACCCGGCCTGCCAAAGGCCCTACCATCGCTCTTTGAAAGCGTTTTGCCGCCGCTTTTCCCATGCCGTCCATGCCGCATAGTCTATCAGAGGGGTTTGGAATTATCAAACGCGCGGTCGCGGCGGCTGCCGTTTAAGTCTAAAAAATCTATTGATTGATTATGGAATTGTAACACCAAAACTTATACAATTAGCATTGCTGGCGTTATAACGCGCAATTTAGAATTTGCAGGAGGACGACTGATGTCGAACATGCTGAAACTTTCGGACGCGGCGGCGATGGGTTTTCACGCTATGGCCATAATGGGGACGAATTACAAGAAAGGGCCTGTCACCACCAAAGAAATTTCGGAGATGCTGGACGTTTCCGAGGCGCACATGAGCAAGGTGATTCAGAGGTTGGCCAAGTCGGGGCTAGTCATCTCCACAAGGGGACCGAAAGGCGGAAGCGAATTGGCTAAACCGCCCGCAAAAATCAGGCTGATCGATGTGTACGAGGCTGTCGAAGGATCATTCAGAATTTCTGACTGCCTTTTGCACAAAAAAACAATGAAATGCAAAGAGTGCGCATTTCAGGGGCTTGCCCACGAGGTGAACAAGCTAGCGATGGATTACCTAAATCAAACGACAGTGGACAAAGTAAAGATAGGCTAGCGGTTTATCGCGGAACAATGACGGCGCGAATAGAGTTATATATGTAAACGTTTGAAAGGCGGCGGCTGATGTGGGATTATACCGAAAAAGTTAAGGATCATTTTCTAAATCCGAGAAATACGGGAGTGATAGAAGACCCTCACGGTGTGGGGCAGGTAGGCTCCATGGCGTGCGGCGACGCGCTGAAGTTGATGTTCCGGCTGGACGCTGAAGGAAGAATCGAGGACGCGAGATTTCAGACTTTCGGTTGCGCAAGCGCGATAGCTTCTTCATCCGCGCTGACTGAGATGATAAAGGGAAAAACACTTGAAGAGGCCTCCACTATCACCAATCAGGATATCGCGGACTACTTAGGCGGGCTTCCGGAGCAGAAGATGCACTGTTCCGTCATGGGGATGGAAGCGTTGCAGGCCGCTATCAAGAATTACAAAGCCGGCGGCGATGCCGGCAATGTGGAAAAAACAGAAAGCCGGGTAGTTTGCTCATGCTTTGGCGTGACTGAAAAAGAAGTCGAGAGAGCCGTAGCGGAAAACGACTTGAGGACTGTCGAACAGGTTACGCATTATACGAAAGCCGGCGGCGGATGCGGCGGATGTCACAGCGACATAGAGGGCATTATAGCAAGAGTCAGAAGCGGGCTTGCGCAAGGAGAGCCGACGCGGAAGAGACCGACTAAACTCACAAACATACAGAGGATAAAGCTTGTCGAAGAAGTTGTGGAGAGGGAGATAAGACCGCAGCTTAAACGCGACGGCGGAGACATAGAGCTTGTGGATATAGACGGGCCGCGAGTGGTAGTGGCGATGCGGGGCGCTTGCTCCAAATGCAGTGTCGCTCAGTTCACGCTTAGGGATGTCGTAGAGGCTAAGCTGCGCGAATTCGTGTCGGAAGACATTGTCGTTGAAGAGGAGAGCAAATAATGGAAGTTTATCTCGATAATAACGCGACCACCCGAACGGCTCCGGAAGTGGTCGAGGCGATGGCTCCGTTTTTCGGGGCCGAATACGGCAACCCGTCCAGCATGCACAATTTCGGCGGGAGAGTGAAGAAGCATATCGATGAAGCGAGAGAGAAAGCGGCGGCCCTGATTAACGCAGACCCCGCGGAGATTGTATTCACGAGTTGCGGCACGGAAAGCGACAACATGGCGATAAGAGGCGCGCTTGAGGCTGAACCGGATAAACGTCACATAATCACTTCAAAGGTGGAGCATCCGGCGGTTCTGTCGGCGGCGCGCTATATGAAAAGGTTTGGATACAGGGTGACGGAATTGTCTGTTGACGGGCAGGGACTGCTTGACCTTAACGAGTTGCGCGATTCGATATCCGATGACACGGCGCTAGTGAGCCTGATGTGGGCTAACAACGAAACCGGAGTTTTGTTTCCGATAAAAGAAGCGGCTGAAATTGCGCAGTCCAAAGGCGTTCCGTTTCACACGGACGCTGTGCAGGCGGTTGGAAAAATTCCCATCGACGTCAAAAAGACGCCGGTGAACATGTTGTCCATATCGGGACACAAGTTGCACGCGCCTAAAGGGATTGGCGTGTTCTACGCGAGGCGCGGCACGGCGGTCATGCCGTTTATGCACGGCGGACATCAGGAAAACGGTCGCCGCGCAGGCACAGAAAATGTCCCTTACATAGTAGGATTGGGCCGCGCCGCCGAAATTGCGGCGGCGAACATAGACTCGGAATTCGAACACACCAAGAATCTGCGAGACAGGTTGGAGTCCGCGTTGCTTGAAAAATGTCCAGATACAAGGCTCAATGGACATCCCGAACTGAGACTCCCCAACACCTCGAATGTCAGTTTTGAATACATCGAGGGAGAAGCGATATTGCTTATGCTCGACAATGTGGGAATAGCCGCTTCGTCGGGGTCGGCATGCACCTCCGGGTCGCTTGAGCCTTCTCATGTGATGCGCGCTATGGGAGTGCCGTTCACCGCCGCTCACGGTTCGATAAGATTCAGCCTGTCTCGTTATAACACCCAAGAAGAAATCGAATATGTCATAGAGAAGATGCCTCCGATAGCTGAAAGGCTGAGGGCGATGTCTCCATTTTCGCCGAAAAAAGGGGGATGAAATATGTCTATGGATAGATGCCCCGGACAGGACACGCGGTTGTGGAAGCCGGGAGACATATTCGATTTGGAGTGTCCCGGCTGCGGAGCGAGAATAGAGTTTTTTAAGGACGAGTCCCGCAGGGTGTGCAAGAAGTGCGGATACGAGATTCCGAACCCGAAGTTGAATCTGGGTTGCGCGCAGTGGTGCGAGCATGCCGAGCAATGTCTGGGAGCGCGGGCGCATGCTGAAAAAGCCCCCGGAGCCGCAGACGCCGCGCTCGGCCAGCGGATGAAAATCAGGCTGATATCCGAAATGAAAGCCGTATTCGGAGATGACGCGCGAAGGGTTGCCCACGCTCTCAAGGTTCTTCAACATGCCGAAAGGATTCTTGAATGCGAAAAGGCAAATCCCGTAACTGTAATCGCGGCGGCAATTCTGCACGACATTGGCATTATTGAAGCCGAACGGAAACACGGAAGCTCCGCGCCAAAATATCAGGAACTTGAAGGCCCGTCGATTGCGCGAGCCATTTTAGAGAAACTGGATATTTCCGGCGATGTGGCGGAACACATAGTCCGCATCGTAGGAAGCCACCACACGGCAGGCGACATCGAATCTCCCGAATTTAACATTCTCTGGGACGCTGACATGATTGTGAATATACCGGATGAGCGGGCGGGAATGGACAAAGAGCGGCTGAAAGCGTTTATTGAGAAGACGTTCCGGACTGAGACGGGAAAGAGAATCGCTCTAGAACTGTATTGCGTGGAATACACACATGAAGAAAAGAGCGATTAAAGCCGAGAGCAGTGTCGGCGCTCGACGTGTCAGCCCCGATTTCAACAAAAACGCCCTTGAATCGATTTACTTCAGATATAACCGGCGGCAATTTGTTCACCCCGACCCTCTTGAATTTCTGTATCATTACGACAATCCCGGAGACAGGGAGATAGCGGGGCTTGTTGCCGCGTCGCTCGCGTATGGAAGAGTGGCGCAGATACTCAAGAGCGTCGGGCGCGCGCTTGATGAAATGGGCCGCGCGCCGTCGGACTTCCTTTCAAAGGCTTCGGATTCGACTCTGCAAAAAATATATCACGGATTCAAACATAGGTTCACGACCGGCGAGGAGTTGGCTCAGACGCTGGCAGGGGCGCGCGACGCGATTGAGCGCCATGGCTCTCTTAAGAATTGCTTCATTTCACACTATAAAAACAATCACGAAACTCTTTTGGACGCGCTAGACGGGTTCGCCGAGGAGATAACATCGCGACTTGGAGGAAGATGTTATCTGTTGCCGGCTCCCTGCGGAGGCAGCGCGTGCAAACGTATGAACCTGTTCCTGCGATGGATGGTCAGAAAAGACGAAGTCGATCCCGGCGATTGGAGCGGCGTTCTGCCCGCTTCCAAGCTTGTGATTCCTCTGGACGCTCACATGTGGAGAATTGCCAATCAATATGGTTTGACTCAAAGAAAACAGGTTGATATCGTTTCAGCAATCGAGATTACTAAAGAATTCAGAAAGATTTCTCCCGAGGACCCTGTGAAGTATGATTTTTCGCTGACCCGCCCCGGTATTATGGGGAATTATAAATAATCAAAACAAACTTAAGAAGAAGAATAGAACCATTGAATAATAGCGAAATTCAACAATATCGACATCTCCTAGGGAGGAGAGCTTGATGAAGTTGATTTTTTAGTTCTCTCTGTTAATATATCTCTGAACTGAAACATTAGCATGCGCTGTTTTTGTTTTGATAAGCGGAAGGAATATGTTGGCCGTATCCAAAGCAAATGAGATTCACAAGGAAGAGCGGACGAGCGTTTACGCAAGAGTGACTTCTGACGCGACTCGTTTCATTCTTGAGGCCTCTCTTCCTTCAGAATATGTTGTAGAGTACGCTCCCAGCGATGAACACGTGGTGGCAGCGGTGAAGCGAGACGCTTACGATGTGTATGTAATAGACACTGCCGGTTTGGCTGGAGAGATGAAAACCCGGCTAATTATCGAAATCGGCGCATTGAGGCTTAAGCATCCGATAAGGATTCTGGCGCTTCTGGACGGATATCCTCTCAAGAACTCAAACAGGATGGAGGTTTTCGGGCCTTTGTTTTTCTTGGAGGTTTTTGCCACAAAGCAGAGAATGAAGAGAACTCTCGAGGCGCTGACGTCGAAAAAAATATACAAGCGCGGCTCAGACGCCGACAGGGACACCGGATGCCGAGTCAAAAAAGACGACAAGTTTTTTAACACAGATGGATTTATGGAACAGCAATAACTATGAGCGAGAACGAACAACAGATAAAATTGGTGCTGGGCCAACCTCTTGAGGCGGACATCGTTTCAGCAGATCGATCAGTGGTGCTCGTTAAAGCCGGCACAATGGTCACTCAGGATTTGATGATGAGGCTGACCAACTGGCTCCATGAACAGGAACGATTGAGGGAGAAACAGGAGAAGACCGGAAAAAAGGGCGCGCGCCATAAAATGCGCTGGGACATTCTGAAAAAACTGGAGTTCGAGCAGATAGTTTCGGATAGAACTCGGAAACAACTGGAGAAAGGATGCGAGAAATTTTTCTCAACAATAGGAAAAAAAGGCTCTCCTCCTGATATCGCGGCGCTTGAGGAAGCCGTTCAGACTATGGTTTCGGAATCTCCAGACAATCCGGATATGCCTCTGAAACTGTTGGAGATGAAGAAACACTCCTCATATCTGTTTCAGCACGCCATGAACTGCGGAGTCATCGCCACGTTCGTCGCGACGGCCTTGAAATATCCAATAAGAGAAATCGCGGCGTTCGCGCTGGCAATGATGCTTCATGACACTGGGCTTCTGACCGTCAATCCCGATTCTTTGAACAAGATGGAACTGACTGAAAAGGAGCTTGTCGACATCAGGAATCACCCGAGAAGCGGATACGAAGCTTTGCGGACAATTCCCGGAGTCGATCCGTTGGCGTTGCTTGTCGCTATCGGGCATCATGTTTACGCGGACGGTTCGGGATATCCCGACAATGTGGATTTTCATGATTTGCCGGAACTGGTTCATCTGGCGGTAATAATCAACGACTTCGAATCCCTCACATCCGAGAAACCTCTCAGCGAAGCGATACACCTGCACGAGGCTATTGTCGCGCTGTTAAGACATAGCGAGAAATATCATCCCGTAATGCTCAGTCATTTCATCCGAGCGGTCGGATTCTATCCCGTCACAACCTTCGCTCAACTCAACACGGGGGAAGTGGGCGTAGTGGTCAGGAATAATCCTGAGAATCTATTTCTTCCAGAGATCAAACTTGTTATGGACGAGAACGGAAAGAGATTCCCAAGCGAAATCAGCGTGGATTTGATGAGAGAGAGCGACAGATGGATTACGCGGATTAAAGACGATATCTGAGGCGTTTGGAAACGCGGGGACGGAAATTGCCGTGAAAGTGGAATTGCTGAAAAAGATGCAGGAAGCGGCGCTTCAGTTTGATCCGCCTTCGCTTCCTCCGAGACAGCGCAAATGGCGCGTAGATTGCTCGATAAAAGAAAACGGAATGATAGCATACGCCAGAGTCGTCGCGGCCGATGACAAGTGCGACGCGACGGAATACGACATCTTGGCGAGGATATATCGAGAGGGCGCGCGGCTTGGAATAAACCTTGAGCGCGTCCGTGAAATGGCTGTTAAGAAACGGTTTAACGAAGATGTGGTCGTGGCGGTCGGGATTGAACCTGAACCGGGCGCGGACGCCGCGATATATCCCAAGATGGATTTCAAAGAGTTTACCCCCAAAGAAATAATAGAGAAGTTTCCCGGACAGCCTTTTTATAAAGGGGAACATGTCGAAGCGGAGCAAGTCCTATTGGAGAAATCGCCAGCTTCCCCCGGAATACCGGGATTCACAGTGCGGGGGCAGATGATAGCCGCGACTCCGGGGAAAGACGTTTTTTTCGATGTCGGGCCGAATGTAAGAGTGTCGGAGGACGGCAGAAGCGCCATTGCGGAGATTTCTGGAATGGCCGGCCTTGTAAAAGGAACAATTGAGATTCGGGAACCGCAGTACGACGAATGGAAATACAATATCTCGTTCAAAAACAAAAACATGGAGGCTCATCTTGCGATTGTTCCCGGCATGTCACGACAACCGGCTCATGATAGGGAATGGTTCGAAGATTTGCTCCGTAGAAACGATATCAAATTCGGGGTGGTCACTGACGCATGGAAACTTATCCCGACCACATTGCACTCGACATATTCGATTGTGGCGGCAAGAGGCGAGCGGCCTGTTCCCGGAGACGCGGCCAGAATCGATGAAAAATTTGAGCTTTCAGCTTCGTCCGGAATATTTTATGTGAAAGCCGGACAACTTATTGCTGAGAAGAAGCCCGCCGGAAAAGGCATTAAGGGAAGAGATGTTTTTGACAAACCTATCGACGCTCCCGACGGCTCGGACACGGAGCTTGCCGCTGGAATTAGCGCCTATCTGTCTGAAGACGGCTTGAAACTTTTCGCGGGAGCCGACGGATGCGTTGTCAAACGAAATGGAGTCTACTCTGTCGCGAGAGTCGTGTCGATTGAAGGGGGAAACGGATCAGTTCGCAAACAGGCGAGACACGAGGAGGCTGTGAAAGTGGTCGGCAGCCTGACTGCCGGACATGAAATAGTGTCCGGCGCGCACGTTGATATCACAGGGGATGTCGAGTCCTGCGACATTATCGCCGGGGCAACTTTGAGAGTGGCGGGACATGTGCGTGAATGCATGAAGAACCGGATTCAATGCGCAGGGGACCTTGTGCTAGGTTCGGCTGAAAGATCGAGGTTTGTGGCGGGCGGCGGGGTATACTTTACCGGCGAGTTGCGCAACTGCGAGATTTTTTCAGGCGGTTCGCTGTCATGCAACGGGACGAACAAGGGAACGCTTGCAGGATGCAATGTCGTTGTCGCAGGCTCGGCGGACCTGTGCAATCTCGGCTCGGATAATGGCTCCGCATGCGTTCTAATGGTAGGAGCGGCTCATGCCGCAAGAAGCCGCCAAGAGCAGTTGACGCGCGAGATAGTCAAACTTATAGACAGCCACAACCTTGCCGCCGCCGAATGCGCTCGAATAGAGACGGCAGTCAAAGAAAAGACCGCCACAAGGGAAGACGCCGCCAAGCTGAAGAGGCTCCTAGTCGCGCGCGAAACGCTTCTCGAAAGAATACGCATTGCTCAGGCAGCCATCGCCAAAATGAAGACGGACATGGAAGAATCCGCGGCAAAAGCTTTCATTAGAATTAATGGAACAGCTCTTCCCGGAGCGCGGGTAAGAATCGGGCCGCACGCGAGAACGATTGATTCTCCTCTGAAAAACTGCCTCTTGTACTATTCATCTCTATCGCGCGCGGTGGAAATCAAGCAATTCTAAAAATGCGTCGGCGATGCAAACACATTCTCGCCTATTACGAAAACTATAATTTAGGAATCTAGAAGCGGTCATCCGAGCCATTTGAAACGGAAGTCGCAGATTTCGTCTCCCCGCGATATTGTTTCCGGTCTCTCCAAAGATACTTCAGGCTGGCGCTTGTCGAAGAAAATTCTATCGCCTTCGCAGAAGACGGGGGCCATGTCTTTTTCACCTATCGCGTCCAGCAACTCCACAAATCGGCAGCGGGTCACCCGCATGTTTAGCGCCTCATCGCCTTCAACGACCATATCGGCGTCCGCGTTGAAAAACTTCTCTTTTATTGATTTCATGAATAATTCGCGCTCGCGTGCGTCCATGCTCAAAATGTCCTTCTTTTTCAAAACGGGGACATTTCGCGAAAGAAAATCGACAGCGCCGACGATTACTATTTCTCGCACAAGTTCGCGCGCGCGTTCGGGTGGGACCGCCTCTCTGAGTCTTCGCTCAAGAAGCGCTGCGGGGCCTATCTGTCGTCGCGAGAAGGCTTCCTGTGTGTCCGCAGGCGGCGGCAATTCGTTCCAAGGCCGTCCAAGCGCCTTGTCAATCATTACGAGAGCCAGCGTTCTAGCGGCGTCTTTCGCGCTCAACTCTCTGAACAACGTTTTTACTGCCGCCGCCGCGCCTGCGAGTTCTGACATTGCCATTTGGATTGGGATCATTCCGCCATCCTTGTCAGTCGAGATTGCTTCTATATTCTATCTTTCAGAGCTTCGCGCAGAACGTCGTCGATGGTGAATCCTCCGCCCTGCGCGGCTATCTCCGCCCTGATGCCTGAGAGAATGTCCTCAACGCGCCGTCGTCTTGCGCTATCCCGCATGTCTTCAAGCTCTCCGAACCAGCCCAGCCTTGCGCCTACCTGAAAAAGTTCCTTTTCGTGAATCGGCAGCTCTAGGAAACCGTCCATAGCCGCGAGCATTCTTTCCTTGTCTTTAGGCAACGTTCCTCTGACTTCCTGAAGAAGATTGAGCATGTGATCGCTGACTATCTCGCTTGTTATTCCTTCAAGATTAGATATCAGCAGCCGAAGCTCTTCTACTGTTTCGAAGTCTGACAGAGGGATGAACTCGCCGCGCCGGGTTTTTTCATCCAGAGGCGTTCCGGGAATAACGCGGCAGGAGCGAACCCGGATGAAATCAGGGTCGATTGCGTTGAGAACCCGCGCCGTCTCGACCGCGTGGCCTTCTGACATAGTCTTTCCGCCAAGCCCCGGCATTATGTATTCGCTAAGCGATATTCCGGCGTCCATCACTTTTCGTCCTGAAACAATAAGTTCTTCTGGAGAGCATCCTTTTCTAATGTAGTCGAGAAGAGGGCCGTAACCGGATTCCAGTCCCATGTGGAGTCGGCTTAGTCCCGCGTCTTTAAGCTCTTTCAGTTCGGACACGGTTTTTTTCGCCACAGTTTGGGCGCGGCCGTATGTCGTTATTCTGGAAACTGCGGGGAACCTGATCTTCAGATATATGATGACTTCAATCAACTCGGATGTCTTCATTAGTATCGCATTTGCGTCCTGAAGGAACGCAGTCGAAATAGACGAGACGTCGGAGCCGTACAACTGCGCCGCCGCGTCGATGTCCTTCTTGATCTCATCCACGGATTTTTTCTCAAATTTCGTTCCCTTGTAGACATGGCAGAATTCGCATTTGTTCCACGGACAGTTGCGGCTGACACGAATCAGCAGGCTGCCCGCCTCGCTGGGCGGCCTGATTGGCCCGACATCGTATGTATCCGAAAACATCTCATTTCTCCTTCGTTTGCCGGACATAATTATAAGTGGATAAGCGTTGCGCTTCCAACAGTCCGATCTTTCCCACAGCGGCCCGG
>JAKQBV010000233.1 GCA_029573925.1 bacterium | reverse complement strand
GCAAAGCCCCAGTAATCCTCGGTTCGGTTGGAGTGGTGAATGCAGCGCAGGGAGATGATAGCGTTAGCGCCGCGTACAGACCATTCCATGCCCGATTGTTTCATGCGCGAGGCGATGACGGTTTTACAGCCCGCCTCAATGACGCCGGATCCCACGAACAGACCCTGTTCCCGGAATTTGTTGTAGCGCATCCTCCCGATGTTGTTTTCAAAGTAGCCGATTTCTTTTTCGATCTCTTCCCTGATTTCGCAATCCCAAGGTATTTTCGACTGTGCGTCGGCTATGAACTTCTCGATCTTGCCATCGTCCAGAAGCGACCACCACTTGAGGCGGTGGAGCTTTTTGTTTTTCTCGTCTTTGAACAAAAGAGAAATGATCTTGCAGACGCGCTCGCGGGCGTGGTAGAGGTCGACGATCTGTGTTGCGCCGTTGAAGTGGAGTTCGACCAGATTGCGTATCCACTCAGCGCCGTCGCCCAGAACGACGACCTTTTGAGCGCGTTCTAGGCCGCGCCGCAGCGCCTCGGCGTAGATGCGTGTTCCGAACTGTTCGGCGGTTTCTATCGCGCCGGTGAAGGAGGTTGAGCCGGGGTCGCGCACGGCGAATCCCTCATCATCGGTGGCGGTCTGCGTGAAAACACAGCCGAGCTTGGCCTCGCGGGTTTTGGCTGAGCCGTCGGGTTGTTTCCCTTTGCGGCCCGCCGCTTCCGTTTTCGTGACGGGCACGCCCGTGCCGTCCATGCAGACATAGAGAACAGGGATGTCCTTTTTTACCTGTTTCCACTCCTCGTCGGCCAGCAGCGCGTCACGCTCGGCCTGAGCCCAGCGCTCCATCGCCGCGCCGGAGGCTTCGGCGGTTCGCTCGACGTCTTTTGCGCCCACGGCGACGCCCGCATAGATGCGCAAGTCCTCGGCGGCCTCCTTGAAAGCAGTGTTGCCGCCGGCGCGGCTCATCATCCGGCGAAGTCCCGGCGAGAAGGAAGTGTTCTCAACATTCAGGGCTTCGTCGTCGGGAAATCGTGTCGCCCCGCAGGCGGGACACTGGAACATGGAGCGGCGCAGAGTGAGGGAGCCCAGAATGGTGCGAACCTCTTTCTCTCTGACACCTTTGCTTTGCATGCGTTCCCCACAGGCGCATACCACCGCCTCGCCCCGCCGCCCGCGGCAAATCTCCCCCAGAAGCCGCTTCATCACGCTAGCTCCGGCGGCGAGCACTGCTTCTTTGAGGCATTTCTCCCACGCCTCTAGGTCCGGCGCGCCAGCCTGTGCCCGCGCCATTCGCAGAAAAGCCGCTACCTCGATTTCCTTCTCAATCTGGAATTCTTCGTTTTTTTTGTATCGTGTTTTTGAGCAATGGAAAGATCGCCGAGTTTTTCTCCTATCGCCGTCAATTCGGAAACCAGTTCAGTAAAACGCCTGAAAGATTCTATCTGGCTTCGATAGACCGGAACAAGATCGCTGCGTGTGATGCGGCGGGAAATCGTTTTCTTTTTCTCTTTGAAGGTATACAGGAAGTATGGTCCTCGTCGCCCTTTGCTCCCATCGGCTCGGACGGTCTCGACATACTGTTCCATCACGCTTCCCCTGCGCATCTGCTCGATGCCGGAAACCTCCAGAAGAATTGCCTCGCGTCTTGCCATCAGTTTTTCCGTTTGATTCATGTGCCCCCCTTTGCGGTTCAATGTATGTAGTTTATTATACTACATATCAGACGCAAAAAAAAGAGGGGAAATCATTTTACCCACTTTTATGTCGCAGACCC
>JAKQBV010000231.1 GCA_029573925.1 bacterium | reverse complement strand
TCCTTCCGTCCCATTCACTCGGCTCGCTACCTCGCCGAATTCCAGTACCGCTTCAACCGCCGTTTCAAATCAGGGAAGATGATCTCTCGATTTGTCTACGTCGCCGCCAGAACTTCTCCCTGTCCCGATTATCTTCTCGCAATATCTGAAAATTAGGGGGAATCAGGAAGGATTTTGCGCGTTGCGAAGGCAGTGGCGAAATTTACGCGTGAGGCGAATTCGGCGAGGCTGCGCACATCATGAGATGAGGGAGATGAAAATAAATGCGACGGGCGCGCGGCGGACGAAATGAACAGGCGCGCAAATTTGGAAAAAGGGTTGAGATAGAAACATTCTCAAAAAAGTTTCCCGACCGCCAGAGGCGGCTTCATTGCTTTTTACGCCTCATCGTTCATCCCGGATTCGTCGATAAGAAATATGGCTTCGTAAAGTTCGCTGAGAGCGACACAATATTCTCAACATTGACCAAACAAAAAGACGCGAGAAGTTTGGGAACGAACCTTGGTCAAAGGTTTTTTTCAAATCGCCGAAGGCGAAAACCTTTTCTATTGGTTTTTCGGGTTTATATTCCTTGACACGCGAGGCGGGTGGTGATATGTTGCGCGGTGAAATGAATTGTCGTTCAGGGACAGAGAAGTTGGACGCGGCTCCGCCGGTCGGCCCGCCGTATACGCGGGCGGAGCGATCATTCAGGATATGGATGCTGATCAGCGCTTGGATGTACGCTGCGGCGGGTCTGTTCTTTTTGTTCCTCGGCAGCGGAATCGCCCCGGCGCTCAACTCGGTCTCCGCTAGGGTTCTCCCCGCCCTGCCCCTCTATCCGCTCCCGGCGGACGGCACTGAAGGCAAATTCTGGCTGGCGCTCAGCCTTTCCATGATGGCGATGATAACTTGGATATGTCGCGCGGCATACCTCGACTTGCGCCGCAACGCTCCTCTTGTTCCGGTGTTGCTGCTGTCGAAGTTCTGTTCGTCCGCGTTCTATTTGGCGTTTTTCATAGGGCACGGGCAGCTTGTGCACTTTGTGGGGTTCATGACGGACGGGCCGTTGTTTTTGTTCACGGCGGCGATGTGGTTTTTCGCGGCGCCCGGTCCGAGGCTCATTTCCCGCGACGAGGAAGACACTCTAGCGGCGATAGGCGACGCGTTGTTTCCTCCCGGCGGAGCGTTCGAGGTCGGCTTTTCCGATTTCCGGGAGGAGTGTCTGGCGGACGCGCGCAAGATGTTCGCCGCGCAGGATGCGGTGTCTCGCTTAGGCTGCCGCGTAATGATACGGGCGCTCGACTTGTCTCCGATGTATATCCTGTTCAGGCCGGTCACGCTGCGCAGGCTGCCGAGGGAGCGGCGGATTGTGACGCTGCAGAAGGTGGAAAGCCATTGGTTGCCCGAAGTGCGGCTGTTGTTGTTCGCGGTGAAAATCCTTGCCGCCCTGCCCTTCTTCAACAGGGAAAGCGCGGCGCGCGCGGTCGGCTTCATCCGCGAGGAGGGTTGCGAATGACGGTCAGGCTGAGGGACAGCGGCGCGATAGTGATCGGCACGGGAGCCGGGGGCGCGGTTGCGGCCGCTTCTCTGGCGCGGGCGGGCGTCGATGTGCTAATCCTCGAAGAAGGCCGCTTGTTCAGGCCGTCAGACCTCGGCGGATTTGTGGACGCCATCTCGGATATGTATCTGAGCGGGGCCACCACAGTCGCGCTCGGCAGGCCCCCGGTGTCCATCACCGTCGGCCGCGCTGTCGGCGGAACCACCGCAATCAACTCTTCCACGTGTTTCAGGCCGCCGCGTGAAAAAGTGGCCGCGTGGGGCGGTCCGGATTACGAGGAGTTCGTTCCCCTGTTCGAAGAGATAGAGCGAAGGATAAACGCCAAGCCGGCTGACGTTGAGTTGCTGGGCGGCAACTGGCGCGTGCTCAAACGGGGCTGCGACGCGCTCGGCGTCGGAATCAGGCCGCTAGTGCACAATATCCGCGACTGCAAGATGCGCGGGCGCTGCGCGTTCGGCTGCCCGGAAGGCGCCAAACAGAGCATGGATGTCACTTTCGTGCCTGACGCCGTCGACGCCGGGGCGACCCTGTTGACCGGACACAGCGTCAAACGGATCATCGTCGAAAACGGGCGCGCCGCGGGGGTCGCCGGAGAAGGCCCTGACGGCCCGTTCGAGGCGCGCGCGCGCTCCGTAGTCGTCGCTATGGGCGCGTTGCGCACTCCCGCTTTCCTGCTCAAACAAAAACTCGCCAATTCTTCCCGCCGCGTCGGAAAGGGTCTTCGCATCCATCCCGCCGGCCGCGTCGTCGCCGAAATGAACGAAATCGTCGACGGCCACATCGGAATCTCTCAGGGCGCTTTCATTGATAAATGGGCCTCGCGCGGTGTCACGCTCGAAGGCATCTTCCTCAATCCCGGCGTCATGACCACTTCGCTCCCCGGCGTCGGACACGAACTAAAAGACCTCGCCGCCGCCTACCGCCGCCTGTCCGCCTTCGGCGCCATGGTGTCCGATACTTCCTCCGGACGCGTCATCCCCGGCCACTTCGGATACCCCTTCAACGCTTTTTACCAACTCAACCTGCGCGACGCGCACAATCTCCGCTTCGCTGTCGCCCGCATAGCGGAAATCTACCTCGCCGCCGGAGCAAAACGCATCTTCACTGGATTCCACCCCGTCCCCGTCGTAAACAGCCCGGAATCATTGCGCAAACTCGAAGCCGTCCGGCTCAAAGCCTCCGACCTCGAAGTAATGGCCTTCCACCCCCTCGGAACCTGCGCTATGGGCGCGGACCCGCGCCGCTCCGTCGTCAACTTCGAACTCGAATCTCACGACGTCAAGGGACTCTACATCATGGACGCATCCGCCATCCCAGACTCCCTCGGCGTCAACCCACAGATAACCATCATGGCCATCACAATGCGCGCCGCCCGCATCCTCGCATCAAAACTAAAATAAACACGAATCCGGGTTCAAATGAGCGTGGAGAAGAGGAGGCGCGAACGCGCACGCTTCGGCGCGCGCAATGAAAAGTTTTGATAGGGATTTTAAGGGAAAATTTTTTCAAAAGTTTTCCCTTAAGCTCCCCAACGGCAAACATGTTAATAACTTCATTCCTAATGCGTATATCAGGCGCATGCGACATGAAAAAAGCCGGAAAGAGATTCTCCCTCCGGCCTTTAGTTGACGCTTTTTGCGGGCGATGAATTAGCTCAGAGCTTTTTCCAGAGCCGCTTCGCCTAGCTCGAAAATCTGGAACCACTTCTCGGCTCCCGCCGGGTTGGTGGTGTAGATGGAGCCGTCGAACATGAAGCGCATGGCGGCTTCCAGTCCGTCGATCTGCATCGCCTTCATCGTTTCGACTCCGCCCTTTTTGATGTGGAACAGAACGGCGTCATCTTCGCCGCTCTCGCCGTCGCGCACTTCGACCGCGCCGTTGTCAAACACGATTCCGCACTTGAGGGATTCATTTCCGGCGTCGTCAAACACTGTCACGTCGAACGAGTATTTCCCTTCGACGTCTTTCTTCGCGATCTTGCTTAGGCCTTTCACGAGTTCTTCCATCTTCACATTGCTCAGGTCTGCCATAAGATTGCCTCCCCAAATATTTTTTTCGGATTTAACCGATCTTAACCAAATAGACGCTCCCAGAAATCCGCGCGGGCTGCAAACGCGCGCGACCAAGCAAGGTCAATTATTCTCAAAACCGGCCCTCAGTTCAATAGTTTGTGAAAAAATGCATTTGTTGCGCCCGGCTATTTGAAACCTGAAATAACTCCCCTGCCCTCCTTCATTCTATAATAGCGATTCAGCGGCTCTAAATAAATACCGGTTGTTATGTCGGACATTAATCCGATACCGCAGAGAAAAACGGGGGCTAGCATCGCGCAACTCAGTGACGAATATGCCGGCTTTTCACACTGTAATGAAACGTTAGACTTTGACCAAATATAATCCCGAATCCATCATTAGGATTCGTGAGCGATTTTCAGAGAGGATGAAATGCGAGGCGCAAGGCGCATTTTTGCAGTAAATAGAACTTATGGTTCATGAACAATATAAATGGGTGGCACGCACAAACTTGCTTTGTGCGTGAGTTCGCCGCTATGAACAATCGCCCCGGTTAGTCGGTTTTATCGACGAATCCGGGATAATATGCGACAATTTGAGGCGGGTGAAAACGCTTCTATCGTTTTTGGATTTGACTGAAGCTTGCTGTAAACTGAATAATGAGTTTTGGGGGTATTTACTTGACTCAGGTAACCGCAACATATAGTATCTTGAGTGATGGAAGACTACCCGAAAACGCTTATAGAATTTGAGAAAAGATTTTCTACGGAAGAAGCGTGCCGTGATTATCTGTGCCAACTGCGAT
>JAKQBV010000209.1 GCA_029573925.1 bacterium | reverse complement strand
CTCTGAGAAAAAAGGCACTCCTGTCCGCGCCTACATCAGGCTTTCGGAGAGCGACAAGGAGATACGCATCAACAGTCCTGTCACCGAACCGCATCTTCTGGTCGTCTTCGCTCCCGTGCTGGTCAAGAGCGTGCCCATTATGAACGGGATTAAGCCCGGCGCTCAGATAGTTGTTAACACCACGAAATCCCCAGAAGAAACCAGAGACCTGTTGAAAATCCCCGGCGGCGTCACGCTGTACTGCATAGACGCCATGAAGATCGCCGTCGAAGAGAAAGTAAGGATAAACACCGTAATCATAGGCGCGATATCGAGAGCGGTGGAATTTCTTGACAAGGACGCGCTCGAAGCGGGGATAAGGCGCATGTTTGAAAAGAAGTATCCGACTCTTGTCGAGCCTAACATAAAAGGATTCAAGCGGGGCTACGACGAAGCGGCCCTCTATGAAGTCCCGGCGGACGACAAATACGCTATTTCAGAGTTTAAGCAGTTCCAGCCGAAACTGGGATGGAAGAACGCGCCCATCGGCGGCGTCATCGTCAACCCCGGCAACACAGTGTTGAACGATTTGACCGCTTCCCGCACAGGGTTCAAACCCGTTTGGGACGAATCGAAGTGCATCAACTGCGCCGAGTGCGACACAGCTTGCCCGGATCAGTGCATCATCTTCTCCCGCAAGACCGACGACAAAGGGAAAGAAAGACAGTTCTTCGATCATATCGATTACATGCACTGCAAAGGGTGCCTGCGCTGCGTAGAGGTATGTCCGAAGCAGGCCCTAACGTCAGCCAGAGAGGCGGCGGAGTGATTTGAGCCGCCGAGCGAAACGCCTAAGCGCGCCCAGCGCGCGAACATAATTTGGGAGGAATAACAACAATGGCTTCCGGAGCGATGAAAAACGAAGCTTCCGAAAAGTACGAACAGACAAGCGTGGTGGACAGCGGCAACGAGATGGCCGCCGCGGCCGCGTCGCAGATAAACTACCACGTGATGGGCTACTATCCCATAACGCCTTCGACTCAGATACCCGAAGAGATGGACCGCCTGAAAGCGAACGGCTACAACACTATCAATATGGTTCCGGGCGACGGAGAGCACGGGGCCGCCGGGATATGTTTCGGAGCCGCCGCAGCCGGAGGCCGCGTGTTCAACGCCACTTCCGCGCAAGGCCTTCTTTTTGCGCTTGAGCAACTTCCCGTTCAGAGCGGAACCCGCCTGCCTATGGTGCTGAACCTTGTGAACCGCGCCGTCAGCGGCCCGCTTAACATCCGCGGAGACCATTCAGACCTCGCATCCTGTCTCAATATCGGATGGGTTATTCTCATGGCTCCGGACCCGCAGGCCGTTTACGACATGAACATCTGCGCCGTCCGCGTCGGCGAGCATCCCGATGTGCGTCTCCCCGTCATCGTTTCGCAGGACGGATTTTTCACCAGCCACCAGAAACGCAGAGTGCGCGTGTTCAAGAACGACGACGCAGTGCGCGAATTCATCGGCCCGTTCAAGCCCGACTATGACCTGCTCGACCCGACTAACCCGATAACCGTCGGCCCATACATGAACGACGACTTGATCAACAACAGAAAACAGCAGAGCGACGCGATGATTCGCGCGTACGATGTGATACCGAAAATATTCGAGGAATACGCCGCGATAAGCGGGCGCAAATATGAGTTGGTGACGACCTACAGGATGGAAGACGCGGAAGCGGCCCTGTTCATGCTCAACAGCTCCAGCAGCACCGCCCGCGCGGCCATCGACGTCCTTCGCGCCGAAGGCAAAAAAGTCGGGCTTGTCACCGCCAACGTGATACGTCCGTTCCCGATTAGAGAGATTCAGGCTGTCTTCAAAAACTGCAAAGCGATATGCGTCGCCGACAGGCAGGACACATTCGGCGGATGGGGCGGCATGATGACAATTGAAATCAAGGCCGCTCTCAAGGACGACCCCGAAAACAAATCTCTCATCTTCTCGCGCATTTACGGCCTCGGCGGTCTGGAGTTCTACATCAGCGACGCCGTGAAACTTCTGAACGAAGCTCTGGAAACGGCTCAGACCGGAAAAGTCGCCAAGCCCTATGAATATGTCGGCGCTTTTGAGGGCGAGACCGGCTTCAAACCCGAACGCGTCGCTCCACCTCTGGACATCGCGGCTCTCACCCCCGGCATCATCAGCGTCTCTCCCGACCCCGAAACCGGAAAACTTCAGGTTAAAGGGGTCAACTCAAGAGAACTGACCCGCATGCCGAAACGGCTGGCCCCCGGACACGGAGCCTGCCCCGGCTGCGGCATCATCCCCTCCCTCAACCTCTTCATGAGAGGCATCGAAGGCCCTGTCGTCACCCTGTTCCACACCGGCTGCGGCATGATTATCGGAACCGGATATCCCAACAGCGCCCACAGGCAGACTTACGTCCACAACCTTTTCCAGAACGGCGCGCCCACAGTCGCCGGAATCGTCGAGATGTACCACGAGAAAAAACGGCGCGGCGAACTGCCTTCCGACCTTGACATCACTTTTATTATGGTCACAGGCGACGGCGGCAACGACATCGGCATGGGGCCGACCATCGGCTCGGCGTTGCGAAACAACAACATGATTTGTATCGAATACGACAACGGCGGCTACATGAACACCGGACACCAGTTGTCATTCTCCACTCCGCTGGGGCATGAGACCACCACGAGCCACGTAGGCCCGGCTCAGCACGGCAAGAAGACTCACCACAAGGACACCGTCCAGATTATGAACGCCTGCCATATCCCTTACGTTTTCACAGGCGCGGAGTGCAACCATCTGGACTTGACCCGGAAAGCCGCCAAAGCCCAGTACATGGCCCGCGAACACGGCTTCGTTTACGGTAAAATATTCTCGGCTTGCCCGCTCAACTGGCGCATACCCGAAAATAAATGCCGCGAGATTATTCAGGCCGGCGTCGATTGCTGCTTCTTCCCGCTTTACGAAATAGAAAACGGCGTGACCACTCTCACTTACGACCCCGAAGAGAAAAACAAGCGCATTCCCGCGTTGGACTGGCTCAAGATGATGGGCAAGACGAAACATCTCGCCAAACCAGCGTTCGAAAAAGAATTGAAATCCTTCGAGGCGGAAGTCGAGCGAAGGTGGAGAAGACTAAAAGCGATGTCCGAGCATCCGCTCCTGTAAAAGGGTCGGGTTCTTATCGGGTTGGCTCTTGTTTCGGGCAGGGTTCGAAGTTTGTTTTCCTGTGCGCCAGACGTATTTTGAATAAGTCGGCGACCATTCCGAGGCCGTCCTTCAAATAGCTTACTCTCGTGTCAGGATTGTTCGACCACCGCACGGGAACCTCTTTGATTCTTAAACCGAGTTTTCTGGCGATCCAGAGTATTTCCACATCGAACGAGAACCGGTCGAATTTTTGAATCTCCGCGATTCTGCCCGCCGCGTACGCCCGAAATCCTTTAAAACCGCACTGCGAATCCTTAATCCCCGGCAACAGAACGGCCTGCGCCGCGAGGTTGAACAATTTTCCGGATGATTCGCGGTATATCGGTTGCCTTTTGTCAAGCTTGGAATCGCGCAGCGCCCTTGAGCCGATCGCAATGTCATATTCGCTTTCAAGCAGCGGAAGCAGTCGGTCGATTTCCTCGATGGGGGTGGATAGATCGGCGTCGGAGAAAAAAACGTATTCCCCTCGCGCGGACAGCATTCCTGTTCTCACCGCGTATCCCTTGCCACGGTTTTCCTCAAGCCGGATTATGCTGAAATCCGCGCCGGATTTTGCAAGCTGCTCGCGCGAAACGTCTGACGTTCCGTCCTCGCTTCCGTCGTCCACGACTATTATCTCGAACGGGCGGCCCGCGCCGGACAGATGCCGCGTTGTCTTCTCAAGGGATTCCGGAATGCGTTTTTCCTCGTTGTACGCGGGAAAAACAACGCTTATCTGCGGTCGAGCGTGTGAAACATTATTTTCTATCATTAGTCGGGATTATAAACCATAAACAAAAAGGCGAGAAGAACGCGGAGCGTCAAACCGAAAACGGCATCGGCCCGATTGCGCGCAAAAAAACAAGCGACCACACAAGATGCAGCGCGAACGCCACAACGGCGAAAACGATGACCCCTGCGCAGAAACGGCCGCCTAGAATGCTTTTCGCCGGCGCGGCGGCGACTGCGGCAATCGGCGCGATGATTATATATGCGTACCTCGCCTGCGCCACAGGCATCTGCGCGTTGTAAACCGCCATCTGCGCAATATACACGGCGGCGCACGCGTAAAATGAAAGCATAGCATGTCTTTCCAGTCCGTGTTTGCCCCGCGCCGCGCGCGCCAAACCGAATGCCGCTAGCGCAACGACTATCGCCGAAAGAGAAAAATAGAGAAGCTTCATCATGAACGGCAGATTTTGCGGGTATCCCCTCAGATAGTCCTGAGGAATCCAGAAGTTGAGCGCGTGCGATTTGACAAACCACAACAAGTTGCCGGGGATATGAAGATAGTTCGGGCTGGTTTCGTTGACGGGATTGAAAAACACCCTGTCGCCGAGGTTGAGATATCCTGCCACGAACCAGCTTGACGCTAAAGCCGCGAAAACAAAAAGATAGACAGCGGTTTCCAGACATAGCGCGGAAACCTTCCGCGCGCGGTTTGCGGGATGAAGAGCATAGAAAAAGAGAAAGAAGACCGGAATAAGATTGGCGTTGATTTTGACAAGGCAGCACAAGCCGGAAGCCGCTCCGCAAGCCGCCGCGCGCCAAATGCTTCCGCCGTTTCGATTTATCGTGAGAATAAAGTAAATCGTCGCCGAACACGCCAGAATCGCGGCGGTATCGTTGTTGACGACGGAGTTCATCGCTACGAAAGCGGGATTTGCCGCCGCGAACGCGGCCATTCCCGCGCCGAGAGCAGGTGAGCCTAGAGCGTCCCGGCCCGTCCTGAAGATTATGAAGACTGTCAGCGTTCCGAAAACAACCGACATCAGCCTCAGCCAGTGGTTCTGCGCGTCCGAGCGCGCGCTCCTGAACGGAAGCCCCCAAACTGCGGCGGCGGCATAATACAACGGAGGATGCGCCGCCTGATATGTCTCCTCGTGCGATGGGACCCTCAACTCGGTCTGTATAACTTTTATATATTTGTAATGAAAAGGCTCATCCGAATTCAACCATGCTGGCATCATCAGCGAATACAAAACGGCGACCGCTAAAAACGCCGGAATCAGAATCTTCATGAAACCGCGCGCAAAGCGGTCTTCCGACATCCCGTCGTTGCGCGAAAAATCCGTTCCTTCCGAGGCGGGTATGTCGTTATCCGTTCCGGCACGAGCCATGAGTTCACCATGTAATCCTTATCGACATATAACGAAATCAATTTTACATGATAAGCCGCAGGGAGGCGACGGGTCTGCGACATAAAAGTGGGTAAAGATCATGCGGTGGCAAAGCCCCAGTAATCCTCGGTTCGGTTGGAGTGGTGAATGCAGCGCAGGGAGATGATAGCGTTAGCGCCGCGTACAGACCATTCCATGCCCGATTGTTTC
>JAKQBV010000592.1 GCA_029573925.1 bacterium | reverse complement strand
GTTACTGTCCGTCAATGTGTGTAGATTTATTTTTAGTCATAAGAGCTTCCCGGTAAGGAAGGGCGCATAATCACTTTTCAATGGTTTCGCCTTAATCAGGCGAGAAAGACGCGCGCATGATGCGCGCGCGCGCGTGTGCGCCCGCGCGAGGGCTGCCCGGTCAATTCGTGCGGTGTTTGGACACCTCCTTTTTTTTAAATTTCAACCACGCCGGTCAGGCTGATTCGGCTTTCGGCGTTCTATCTAGGTTTAGCAACATGGACACGTCCATGTATTTTCGTCCGCTCCATGTTTTGTCCGATACGTATCTTACTCTCGCCGTCGCAAGCATCAGGGCGCTTTTTTCGTCAGGGAAAGCTCCCACCACATTCGTGCGCCGCCGCACTTCCTTGAGAAGCCGCTCCATGGGATTGTTGGTTCGGATGCGAACCCAGTGTTCAGGCGGAAAATCGTAGTAGGTCAGCGTGCTGGCCACGCCTTCTTCGAGTATCTTCACCGCTCCTGAAAACCTGCTTCCCCATTCCGCTTTCAGCGCGTCCACTTTTGCCAGCGCGGCCTCGCGGCTTTCCTGCGCGTGCACAGCTTTGAGCGCGGTTGCGAAGTGCCGCTTGTGCGTGATCGGAACTTGGGAAAGCACGTTGCGGTAGAAATGCACAGTGCATCGCTGCCACCGGGCGGCCGGAAAAACCTCTTCAAGAGCCGCCACAAGCCCCAAGCACGCGTCTGACACCGCCAACTTGACTCCGCTCAGCCCGCGCTGTTTTAAATGCCTCAGAAACGAAAGCCAGCTCGCCTTGTCTTCTTTAGCCCCGTCTGCGATCCCGATCACTTCGCGCGTCCCGTCTTCATTCACTCCCGCGGCCACCAGCACGCTGAAATGGCTCACTTCACCCGTCCATCTGCGGCTCATCACCATCCCGTCAAGATATATATACGGATATTTCTTCTTCAGCGGACGCATCCTCCACTCGTCCAAGCGGCTGTATATCTTCTTGTTCAACTCGCTCATCGCGCTGCTCGACACGCTTGCCCCGAACAGCGCCTCAGTCACGTCGCTCACGCGCCTCGTGCTCACACCCGCGATGTACATCTCGATCATCGCTTCCTCGATGCTGCTCTCGCGGCGGCGGTATCTCTCAATCGCCGCAGTCGTGAACGGCACGCTGCGAAGCCGAGGCACTTTCAAATCCACCTCTCCAACCCGCGTTAGAAGCTTTCGCTTCCGGTAACCGTTGCGGTAGTCCTTTCTGCCCTCCGTGCGCTCGTAAACCTCCGCTCCCGCCAGCGTCTTCGCCTCAAACTCCATGATGTCGTTAAGCACATCCTCCACCGCGTTCTTTACCTGACCGTCCACCCATGCCTTCATCTTGCTCTCGTCGATCCTCAGCAACGGCTTCTTCCCCGCGACCTCCCCGATTGCCTCACATTTGACTTCTGTGTTACTCTTTCCTTGGGTCATGGCTATCCTCCTGTTGTTTTGTCTCCTAACCTTACAATCAGGAAGACCATGACCTTTTTTGCTATTTACACACTTTTCGGGATTTTATCGAATTCCTTGTCTCCCTCGCCGCGATGGCGCAGCACGTCGCGGGCATGGCCGAACACGTCGGGCAGTTGCCAGCTCACGAAGGGTTTTCCGTGAAGTGAATCGCGATCTGCCGGTTGCAACAGAAGTGAATGGGAATGCCGAAGCCGAGATGAATGCCGACCGTTGCGCCGATGACGGACTGTGGGGGAATATGGCCCTCATACCGGCCCGCGAGGATGTCGGACATCGAAGCCTCGACGACGATGGCTTTCAGCCTGTAGCCCGCCAGCTTCGCCAGTTCCTTTCCGAACCGCTCCTTTTGGTAGATGACGGTCTGGACATAGTCGTTCAGTTCCTTGCGCTCGATGGCAGCGACCATCTCGTATCCCTCGATGGAATAGTCACCGGCGTCGAGCTTCCGCTTCGTGACTGGAACGGAAAACGAATAGGGATGCTTCTCTCTTGTGTCGATGACGATGACCATGAAAACCGCCCTGAAGATTACCTGTAGATTTTTATGGGAGTCAGATTTCCCGGGTCCTGGAGTTGCAGATTCCGCTCCCACGTCACGCCGAACATCGGATGCACGGAAAAGAGAAGCTGCGATGGAGCGCCAGCGACCTGAAGCGTCTTGATCGAGAACTCGCTTCCGCCGACCCAGCTTCCGTTTGCGAAGATGCGGCTCTTTATCGCCGCTTCCTGATGGTGGTGCCCGCAGCAGAAATAGTGGAATCCCTCGCCCGTGCGACCGAGCATCTTCTGATACCGGGACTCGGAGCGCTCGATGCCGTAATAGGGGATGCCCATCCACGCGCGGATATCGTCGCCGTGAACGAGAAGGAACGTGTGCTTCATCCGCTCCACGAGCATCCACCATGACTTTGAGATGTGAAATTCGACGTTGGAAAAGTTCTTGAGTTTTTCGGCCAGTATCCAGTAGACCAGATGATCGAAATTGTTCAAGGGCGACTGCTCTCCCTTTTTTCCGACCCGGCCATGGTTGCCCACCACGCAGAAGCACTTCACCTTCCACGGATATCGGCCCGACGCGGTAGCGGTTCTCGACGACGTTCGGGTTTTCGCCAGAAACGCAGATCGGAAAGAATCGGCAGGGTCTGTTGTAGAGGAAGCAGACGTCCGTGTTCATGTACCACCGTCCCGTGCGCCGGGCGATGAGAAGCTGCTGGCACAGTTCCCATATTTCGGCTGTGAGCGTTTCGTACTGGCTGCGGGGGATGTACAGCATCTCGCGGTGGAGCATGTCCTGCTCGCGGTATTTTTCGGCAAGACGCGCGGCGTATTCGTCATCTGACTCCGGCAGTTTGCGCTTCGCGGACGATTTGCCGGACTTGGATTTTGCTATCAGTTCGGCTCGGCGCTTTTCAAAT
>JAKQBV010000203.1 GCA_029573925.1 bacterium | reverse complement strand
TGATATTCCGGGCGGGAACATGGACGGACAGCGCGGGCAGGACTGTCGCATACACGGAAGATGATTTGAAGGAGATGGCGGAGTCGCACCGGGCGCTTGAAGGCAGGCTCGACCCGCCGGTGAAACTGGGGCACGACCCGGAGCAGCCATTATTGAGCGCGGACGGACTGCCCGCCGCAGGTTGGTTGAGGAACGTGCGCGCGCAGGGTGGAAGGCTGTTGGCCGACCTTGTAGGCGTGCCCGCAAAAGTTTACGACCTGATCCGGGCGGGAGCATACCGCAAGCGCAGCCTCGAAGTCCTTCACGGATACCGAGACGAGGCGACAGGCTCGACGCACAAGCACGTGGCCGCCGGGCTGGCGCTGCTTGGGGCCGCGCTGCCCGCCATCGGCTCGCTTACGGATATAGGCGCGCTCTATGGAACTCCCAGCGGCGGCGCGGCGTACCTTTACGAATCCGGCCCGGCGGGCATCCTCGATGACGGCGGCGCGGATGTGTCGCCCGAACCGACCGACGCCGATAATCCGGAGGACGAAATGACCGCGAGCGAAATGATTGAAAAAATTGCGGCCCTCGAAGCGCGGATAGCGGAACTTGAAGAGCTTCTGCTAGACGCCGAAACGCGGGACGAGGCGGATGCGGAACCGGACGGCGGCTCTGACTCCGAAATCGCAGACGAAGACGGTGAGGATGAACCCGGCCTTGACAATACGGCTGAGGAAGACTCCGCCGATGCCGCCGACGCTCCTGAAGAGACTCTGCCCGAACTGGTCGAAACAGAAGGCGCGCCGCCGGACACCGCCGCTTCAGCGCCTGCCGCCGAAACGCAGGAGGCGGATGACGGCCCGGACGAGGACGCCGTAGAAGCAACGGATGAAACCGCCCCGGAGCCAGCGGAAGTCATTGCGAACGAGGGCGAAGTCGCAGACACGGCGGAAGAGGAAAATCAGGAAGCCGGAGCCGACTCGGAAGCAATGTCGGCAGCGCTGGACATTGCGCTTGAAAACCTGCGCGAAGCCCGCGAACGGCTCGACGAGCACAGGATGCGGGAGGCTGCGGCTCGCGAGCGCGCCCGCCGCCAGTTCGTGTCCCGCAACGCGGGCAGAATTCCGCCCGCGTTCAGGGGCCTCGTGATAGACCTGCTTGCGATACTGGACGGAGACGCTTGCGCGGCGTCGGACTACGCGAGAGCGGACGCGGGCGAGTCCGGGCTTGCGGAAGGGTTCAGAGGGTTTGTGTCCGCTCTCAGCGAACATCCCGCGATGAGCGAATACGGGAGAGAAGGCGGAAGCGGCGGCGGCGATGCCGGCGGGGCGGGGGACGACCCCGAAGAGTTGATAAAAAGCTACTGCGCCGCGCGCGGGCTGGACTACGACGACGCGTCCGACTACTCCCGCGCCGCCCTCGCCGCGCTTGAATACGAAAGGCCGGGGGAAAACAATCGCGAAGCGTCTCTCTATAGCAACAATAATCCTGAAGCGTCTCTTTTCGTTCAGCGCGGCGACAAGTATAATAAAAACATGAGGGCGCAAACTGACGAGAGGCGTATTCGCCATGAGAGCGATTATGCTAAAAGCGGCGGCGTGGCCGAGAAGATTAAAAATGTCGTAAAGGCGGGAGCGGAGGCTGTCTCCGGCAAAAACAAATCTTGTCAGGCCGGCAAAGTTTGGATTGCTCCTGTCTGGCAGTTGAAAGCGGCGGCCGCGCTTGAAAAAAGAATAGGCGACTTTGAACCGGGGTGTTATGGAGAGATGGAGTTTGCCGCGTACTATGCCTTGAATATGATCGCTCAGAATGTTATGAGAAAGCCTCGCGACAAAGAACACATCAAAGGTTGCCTCATGAAATACATGGAATTCAGGGAAGAGGGCAGGAAAGTGTTTTTCAAAAAGCTTTCCGAGTCAAAATAGCTCGGACTTCGCGTTTCTTGCGTTGACGCTGTTTTATCGAAAAATGACCGGAGGCGAAAAATGAAATCAGCTTTCATGAAGGCGGTTCTAATGTCGGTTGCCGCAACTGCGCTCGTATGCTTGCCGGGTTGTTTTAAGGAGGAGAAATTCGACTCATTCACGCGGCAACTGAAAAGTGACAGTCCGGGAACATATTCTCGGATTCTGATGGGAATGGCAAGGAGCGTTTTTGAAGAAAACGGGAGCGAAGACGCGATGCTCATGATAAAGAGAATGCTGGAAGAAGTTCCCGTGGTCAGGGAACGAAGCGGGACCGAAAGAGTTGCCACAGAAACTTTGGACTGTATGCCCCCGGACGCGCTCGAATTCATAGCGGAACGTTGGGCAATGTTCTTGATGGAAAAGACAGGAAACACCGCCGAAGCGGCCAATCATCGCCGCAGCGCCGAAGAGATATGGTCTAGAAGATGGATATCGAGGGCAGACGGCGAGGCTGCCGGCCGGGACGATCCTGACGAAACCGCAAAAATGATGACGTTGATGTTTTCAGACCTGTCCTACATAGACAGTTCGCCGCGAAAAGAATGGGAATGGAAACGAATAACAGGCGGAGAGGATTTTCTGCCGTTCTGTTCGGAATCCGACAAGTATCGAACCGGCGATTGGGCGGATGCGAAACGGATTATTAAAGGAAATCGGCTATAAGAAGGGACGCGACAGAGATGTTTTGCCGCGCGGATGGGGGTAATGTTCGCGCCGTCAAAGCGCATTGAATTTTGAGAAAGGAACGGCGGACTCATGAAAAGACTTGTCGCGATCTGTATTTGTCTTATCGCGTCGTTGTTTCTGACAGGCTGCATTCTGAGCAAGGGCGCGAAGAAACGGTTCAACGAAGAGTTCGGCAGGAATCTCGAAACGCTGGGTTTTACGAAAGAGGACAAAGAAGTTTTCAGCGTGTTTTTAACCCTTGCGACGGAATCATATATAGGAGGCGAAAAGAATCCCGAGTATGGATTGCTGAAAGCGCGAGAATTGGAGGAATATGCCGAGGGCGCGGCCGGGCATGTTTTCGCCAGTGGAAAGGGTTTGAGGGAGAAATCCACGATGCTGGGGCATGCGTATATCGGATACGCGCGAGCGCACTGCCTGATGGGCGATAAAAAAAAGCAAAATCGCACATGATGAAACACGCGGCGCTTTTCTATGGCGACATCACCATTATTGATCCGCTGAGATGGGAGCTATTTGACCCCGATGCCGACAAGGCCGTCATCGAAGATAAGAAAGAGGAAATTTCGGAACGGATGAGTTCCTTCATGTGGCAGGACAAGGATTGTCTTCCCGGCGCGGGCGTGAAAGACATCGTTTACGCGAAGGGCCGCACGACCCCCTTTGCCGTTGAATCGAAATGAAGAAGCCTACTTAATAATATTTGAGGGGCATCGCCTCTAGTCCATTTTTATAAAACAAATAACTGATTTTGAGTTGAACGGAGTTCAATAGAATTGGCGCGCCAAGAGTTTTTTTCGGAAGGGGCGCGGGGGAACCTGTTTTTTGCAAAAAATGGCTCCCCCGCAAACACATACAAAACGCTTTTATACAATGGCAAAAAGCTATTCAGCGCCGCATTGGAGGCCGAGCGTCGGGTCGTACAGATTCACTTCTGATAGAGCTGACCGCCGAGCGGTCAGCCTCATGAAAGCGATGTATTCCCCGGCGTCTTTTTCCAGCGCTTCGGCGTCAGACGGAAATATGCCTTTTCCTGCCTTTTCGATGGCGCGCTCGAATTCCATCCAGAGCCGCCATCCGTCTGGTTGAAGCTCGACTTTCACGTCTTGAACCGACGCCGAGCCTTTCCAAAGCGCGTTCCAGAACCCGGCGGTCTTGAAGCTTCGGCAGGCAGGCTCCCAGAAAGTTTTTCCGTTTGATTGCGGCTCGGCAAGATGAGCGGGGACGACTCCATTCTCGAACTCGCGGGCGAGGCCGGGCACGACGACGCCGAACTGGCCGCCCTCCCGCACGAACTGGCCGATGTAGTCAATATAGTGTTCGTCCGTGCCGAAATAATGATATGCGTCTATCGAGACGACGGCGTCGAAGAACCCTGCGGCGAACGGAAGCGCGTGGGCTTCCATGTGGAGCGGGCAGACCGAGTCCTGAACGCCGGCTTCCTTGACGCGTTTCCAATTGTTGTCTTGGCTCATCCACAGGTCCGCCGCCCACACGCGGACGCCGAACTCGCGCGCCAGAAATATGCTTGTCATCGCTTTTCCGCAACCCAGATCGAGAGCCCTCATTCCGGGCTTCAATTCGAGCGCCTCGCAAAGCCATTCGCACAGCCACAGCGCGTTCGGCCCCATCTGGTTGCTTAGCTGCCAGTCGGGATCGTAACCCGCCGAGCGGGGAAACTCCGGTTTGACCAAGATTTTTTTGTAGTCTTCCATGACGTATTCCTCTTTTCTGAAAAACAAAACAGCTTTTATTCATTAACAAAAACTTCAATCGCCAACTTGCCGCGAGAAATGCGAGCGGCATTCCTCGCGGCGACTAACGCCCGCCTGAACTCGGCGGCGGACTTGGGATTAATGATAGTTCGCAAGTGGCGAAATAGCAATGGCGAGAAACGGAATATGAGAGACAAACGCCTCCGGCGAGGGGGCGATAAAAAAGGGGAGGTGAAATAGAGATGGCGGAGATGAACGAGTTGTTGGTGGCGACGTACGCGCTGAAGGAGGGCGAGGAGCCGCTGGAGCAGTGTTGCGTGGCCGTGCTCGACACCGAGACGGAAGGGCAGGTGAAGAGGCCCGGCGGAGCGGGAGCGGGCAACGTGGCGGGAGCGCTGAGGGACGCGGCGCTGACGGAGGGCAGGACAGGTTCTTTTCAGGTGGCCGGGATCGCGAAAGTGAAGATCGCCGAGGCGGTCGAGATCGGTGACACGCTTATCGTGGCGGACGTCCAAGGAAGGGTGAAGCCTAAAGGAGAAGGCGAACTCGCCGCTGGAACTGGAATAGTGGGCCGCGCGATAAGTTCGGCCAACACGGCCGGCTCGCTCGTGAAGTGCATCCTGTGCATTCCGGGCGAGATTAACGTTTGAACCCGAATCCTAACGATGGATTCGGGTTGAAAAACTTGCCTGAGGAGGCGGAGAAATGAGCAATAGAGGAACGATTCACATCGATCAGGCTCTGACGAATTTTTCGTTGAAGCACTCCAACGGAGCGCTCATAGCGGACCTGATCATGCCGCGCATCGACGTGGCGAAAGACAGCGACGCCTATTTCGTTTACGGCAGGCAGGACTTCAGGACGACACGGGACCTGCGCGCCGAAAAGGCGGACACGAACTTCATCGATTCGTGGAAGATAGAGTCCACCCCGACGTACAGATGCGAGGAGAGGGCGCTGGCCGACTTGGTGAGCGACCGCGAGAGGCGCAACGCGGACGCCCCGCTGGCCCCCGACTTCGACGTCGCCGAAAACCTGACCAACATGCTGATGCTGAACCGGGAAAAACGCGCGGCCGACATGCTATGCGACCCGGCGACGTTCGCGGCGTCAGGCAACTTCATCGAGTTGAGCGGCTCCCGGCAGTGGAACGACGCCTCGTTCGACAGCGACTCCAAGGAGGACGCCATCGAATCGAGGATAGACGCGGCGAAGGAAGCGGTGCGCGGATCGATCGGGCGCGAGCCTAACGTGGTGGTCATCCCGGCGGCGGTGGCAAAATGCGTCAAGCGCGACCCCGCAGTGCGGGAACTCATCAAGTACACCGACAACACGCTTTTGGTCAACGGCGACCTGCCTCCGGCTCTGTGGAACCTTCGGGTGCTGATCCCCGGCGCGGTGTTCGACTCCGCCGAAGAGGGACAGCCTTTCGAGGCGGCGGACGTCTGGGGCGGAAACGTTCTTGTGGCGTATGTGGCTCCCAACCCGCGCACGCCCAGAACTATGACCTTCGGCCTGACGTTCCAGAGCCAGCCGCGCCAAGTCGCCAAATGGCGCGAGGACGGCCGAAAGAGCGACGCAGTCGAGGTTTCCGAAATCATCGTCGAGAAAGTCGTCAGCGAATACTGCGGCTACCTCATCAAGGACGCCGTCGCGATGTAGTCCGGAATATCCGAACCGCGCCCTTTTTTGCGGCGCGGCTCCGACTTTGTTACGACCGCATTCTTCCGGGAGGACGGCAAGCCCTGCGGCAGCGAGACTAGGGGATGATTTTCCCCGCGAGCGGCGCGGCCCCGGACCCGCGATCCTCGCGCATCCCGCATAGACCAAGGGTTAGCTCGCCCTCCCGGAAGAATGTTTTTTCAAAAGATAAAGCCGAACAAATAATTGCGGAATACAAAAACAGCTTGAATTTCGGAAACACATATATCATACGCGCGGGCTTGGGGCGCGGGAAAACAGGGGTGAATGAAATGGGAAAAAGAACTAGTTACGACAGGGACGGAATGGCAGTGAAAACGACAAGGCTGTATCAGTCCGACGGGAGCGCGGAAGAGGCGGCGGCTCTTCCGACGATCTCGTGGAACGCTGCGAGGGAGGATTACAGGGCGCTCAGTTGCGCGCTCGAATTCAACGGCTTGGCATACGACAGTTCCGCCGACGGCCCCGGAACGATGGTTTTCATGGGGACGGAGCAGATGTTCGCGGTCATAGCCGACGAGCCGCACAACTTGATGGCGTCGGGGATAACCGGCGAGAGCGGGCCTCTGGCGATAGCGCTCGTGACGGACGGGGAAACGAGGACGACGATAGTGTGTCCGAACTCCGTAGCCGCGACTCTTGAGGCGACCGCCGACCTCGTGATAATGAGCGTGTTCGCGGCTCCTGAAGGGCCGGGCGCCGACTTCGGCCCGGTGAACACTGCCGCGATAACGGCCGCCGGCGCGGCCCTCTGGGGCGGCGACGGGCGCGGCGGCGACAGACCCCTCCCGGAACCCGTCATCGAATGGAGTCCTGTCGAAGGCGACGCTCCCGCCCTCTGGGGCGGCGACGGCGCGGGCGGCGCAAGAATGTCTCCCCCCTCCATCGTGTGGAACGATGTCAGCGAAGTCTTCGAGGGATACTGCTCCGCTCTGTCGTTCGACGGAAACGACTACACGGACGACCCCGGACAGTATCCGGTTTCCAACTTCTGCCACTATGTCGGCGGAGGATACGGCGTGACAGGTTGGGGCGCAAGGGTGGCGGCGGACTCCGAGCCGGAAGAGTTGCTGGATGAGGAAACGCCGATACTCGACGGGCTTCAGGACGTAGACGCGCTGCTGGTGGAGATTGACGCCGCCGCGATGGAACTGGGGTGGCTGCGGCTGACGCTGCTGTGCCCGGCGGACCAGATAGACGACTTGCTTGAAAGCCTGAGCACGGGGCCGATGGCTTCGATGCTGATGCGGATAACAAGGGTTCCCTCGCTGTTTGAAGCGGCGGGCGCGGAGGAAGACTATGTTTTCAACGCGGGCGCTTTCGACGGCGCTGTCGAAACGAGCGTGTCCGGCCCCGGAACGTCGTTTCCGGAAGGCGCGGAGGTGTTCTCTTTCACGCCGCAGAGAGACATTCTTGTCATCGGAGTGACCGGGGAGTTTGCGGCCGCCGGAGCGGACAAGAAGCTGCGTTGCATGTTGAAGATAGACGGAGCGGACGCGTATCCGGTCATATTGTCCGACACGCCGTCCGTGTTGGAGGTGGTCGGCAGGGCGCATTGTCCCGCCGGAGGGAGAGCCGCGCTCGCCGTCGTTGTCGAAAACGAAACCGGCGGAACCGCTACCGCCGCCTTGCTGTACGCCGAGGAATAAGCGATTGTTTCCGGGCGCGGCTCCGCGCCGCGCCCGGCTTTCTTCGTGTGAATAAATAAATAGCGACAATGCCCTGCCGCGAGACGGCCGGAGCTAAGGAGGACTTCCATGCCTTACGGAACTGAAAACGGAATCAGCAACAACTTGATAGACTATGCGGACCTAGTCGTATGCGAGGCGATAACCGAGGAGATGGCCGCCGACTGCCGCGCCGCCGCGGACGCGATAATCGACGCCCGGCTAGCCGTCGCCGTCGGATTCGCGTCTCTTCCGCTCGCCTCTCCGCCCGCTGTCGTAAACGGGATATCGGACGATCTGGCGACGTATTTCCTGTTGCGGCGGCTCTTCACCGGGAGCGCGCCGAACGACTCCGAATGGGTGGACAAGTTTTACAAGCGTCCGCTCGAACTGCTCGATAAATTGGTCGAGAGCGGAGGAGCTTTGGCGTCAGGCTCCGGTTACGGCATGGACTCCAAAGTGTCAACCACCACTCCGAATCAGGACAGGATTTTCACCGTCGAGCGCACATCCGGCGGCGCGAGCGTTTCCGAACCCTTCGAGGGCACGATGGAGGATTGGTGAGAGAGCAATGCTAAAAATAGATGACAATCAATAAATGGCGTTTCATCTTTGAGGATTAGTTTAAACAACTGGAACAAACCATACAACCTTCATGTTGGACTAAAAACCCTGCGAAATCAAAGAGAACAATGAATATTAATAGTGAGGGCGATGCGTTATGGCAAATAGAGACGATCCAATCGGCGATTACATATTTTGCGGCGCGGATTGTTTAGAGTTGATGAACAAAAAACATAAGTTAACGGTGTATTCAAATGGCGACAACGCTGTCTCGTCAAGATTGCCTTTGGCATGGAGCGGTATTATTGAAGGCGATTTTCGCCAGCTTGTCCCACAAGAAGCAATACAGGTGAAGTTTGATGCCCAGCGCTTTAAATTAAAGAATAAAAGCAACCTTGCAAATCATCCATTGCGTGTTGGAGAGGCAGCAGAAATGGAGTTTCAAAGGCTAAAACGAGCTTATTATGGATATTGGATATCGAAGATAAATTGTCCTTTAAAAGGTTGGAAAGCAAATTCTGGAGTAAAATTATTCAAAATAAAGGGATGTTATGGATGTTTGGAATGCCAAGCGAGAACATACTACCTTTTAATTAATATTGTTCCGCCGATACAGCTTTGGAATATCGATCCTGTCAGGATACCCGGACATAGCGCGGTGGCAGTATATGAAAAAGGCGGCGACCTAAAAGAAGGGTATATTTTTGATCCGTGGTATGAACAAAAGCCGGTAATATATAAGTTCGATGATTGGCCGCCAAAAACAAAGAATAACGCGCATGTCGTAAAGCTATGAAAGCGTTTAATGCGGAGATGTGATAGGAAATGATAATACTGCGCTGAGGAGGCGTATATGTCTCGAAATATACCGATAGCTCTGGGCGTTGTCATAACAGTTGCGGTATCCGTGGTTTTCTTCATGAAGACGCCTCTCGAAGATCATGTTGTGTTTGATATCGCGGAAATTATGCCGATTGTTTTAGGCGTAGTCGTCGCTTGCAATATAGCGAAAGAAAAAAGGTTTGTCACAGCATTATTCGTGGCGCTTTATTCGAACATAGCGCTTTTCATCCTTTCGATGGTTTTTGAATTGATTGACAACGCAATATTCATGATGGGCGAATTGTTAAGGTATGCCATAAATATATCGGTCGCGGCGGTTTTAGGATATGGGTACTCGCTAAGGGATAACAAGAAGCAATAAGGTTGCCGATTGATCCTCGCGCATCAGCATGGAATCCAGATCAATCATCCATTGCGCTTATTACAAAAAAGCGAAACATCCCTCCTTGCCGTCATTCCAGCGAAAACTGAATAACATATTTAGAAACTAATTTGTTTTTGTTATCTCGGCGAAATTATAGACAAGGAGACATCCTTATTTGCTTAATGCTCTGCGCTATTTGGATTGCGCGTGAAAACTTGCGAAGAATAAAGGTGAATATTAATTTGGCGTGTCGGACAATTCGCTGGGGCTATCGGAGAATCATTCACAATTGACGAGGGGGACTCTTATGGGAACGTTCAGCGGGAAGGAAATCGCGGAA
>JAKQBV010000201.1 GCA_029573925.1 bacterium | reverse complement strand
TTTTTGTTCGCTCAACTTTTTATGATTGAACAGCATTGAGTCAAGAGTAAACCGAGAGCGCCTATTGTGGCGGCCGTAAGCCTCGGCTGCCCGAAAAACACAGTGGACACCGAAGTGATGCTCGGAGCGCTCGCCGTCGCCGGATGCGACTTCGCCGCCGACCCGACGGAAGCAGACATCATCATCGTCAACACGTGCGGATTCATTAAGCCTGCGGCGGAAGAGTCGGCGTCGGTCATCGGCGAGATGGCGGAACTGAAACGCGCCCGCCCCGATATCACGCTGGTGGTGGCCGGATGCCTCGCGCAAAAAGAGCGCTCAGCGCTCTCGAAATCTTTTCCTGAAATCGACCTGCTCATTGGAACGTCGTCATATCCGAAGATTGTCGATTTGCTGCAAAGCTCCGCCTCCAGTCACTTCGCTAAGACCACTTTCATCCACAATCACACTCACCCCCGCCTGCTCGCCACTCCGCCGTGGACGGCATATCTGAAGATAGCAGAAGGGTGTTCCAACAGATGTTCATACTGCGCGATACCGAAACTGCGCGGGCCTTTCAGAAGCCGGACCGCCGCTTCCATAGAGCGCGAAGCGTCCGACCTTGCGGCCATAGGCGTCCGCGAACTCGTGCTGGTGGCGCAGGACACCACGAGGTTCGGCTCGTCCGACGCGTCGCCCGGCGCGCTGCCAGAACTTCTTTCCCGCCTCTCCGACATCGATGGCATAGAATGGCTTAGGGTGATGTACGCTTACCCCGACCTTGTGGATGAGAGACTGGCGGAAGCGATAGCGTCCATCCCGAAAGTCTGCCATTACATCGACCTGCCTGTTCAACATATTGACAACGCGATTCTGAAAGCTATGAACAGGCGCGGAGGGGCGGCGGCGGTTAAACGCTCCTTATCTTTGCTTCGAAGCGCTGTTCCGGATATTTCAATAAGAAGTTCCGTTATTGTAGGATTCCCGGGTGAAACAGAAACCAGATTCCGGCGATTGCTCGACTTCATCGCCGAAGCCCGGTTCGACAAGCTGGGAGCTTTCGCATACTCTCCCGAAACAGGAACGCCGGCGGCTTCAATGAAAAACGCTGTCCCGGAAGAAATCAAAGCTGAGCGGCTCGCGGCGGCGATGGAACTGCAACAGAAAATCTCCTGTGAAAAGAACCGCGAGTTGCGCGGCAAAACGTTGAAAGTCCTCGTCGAGAGCGTCTTGAAGCCCATGAAGAGCGCCGGAAAAAACCGAGTCTCGCTGTGCTGTGGCCGCTCGGAGCGAGACGCCCCCGAAATCGACGGCGTCGTGCGTTTCGAAAGCAACGCTACTCCCGGAACCTTCGTCAACGTCAAAATCACCCGCTCGGATGAATACGACCTTTTCGGCAAACTGATAGTCTGATACTTGCTAGTTTAGTTCTTTGCTTAACACCGTCTATCGACCATCAGCCTTGATGCTGTATAATTGTGATTTGAAATATGCGCCTGCGCATTCCGGCGCTCTCGTGGAGGTTCGAACCTGATATGTCCGATTCGTCGTCTAAAAGCAGGAAACTGGCCATTCTGGCCGAAAAGCTTTCGCAGGAATTCACAGAGCCTCTCCGGGAGGCTCTTCTTGACGGAGTGGCCCCGAAAAAGGAATTCTCAGAGCTTCTCGATCTTGTGTCCAACACTTTTTACGACATCGCCGATGGCTCCGAAGACAGAAAGAAAATGGAACGGAGAATAAAGAAATTCATCCTCGGCATTTTCGACATCAATTATGAGAAGGAAATAAGCGACGAAACGCTAAGACAGTCTGTGAAACTTATTCGGGAAAAAATTGTAGGCAAGAACCAGAAAGAGGCGCTCGCGGAGATGCTTGCGTCTGAGCTGGTCGGAAGCTGGATAAACATGGACGCTGACGCTCTCGAAAAAGTAACGGGCGACGGCGGGATTCTGGAGCGTCTGGAAGAGAAGGCTTACGACGGGCCGGACTACACGGACGACGAGTTGATAGAGGCTGTTGTGGAGCTTGGGGGCGCGGCAGCGGCGGCATTCTGCGAAAAGCTTTCGGACGCCGATGTTGAAAAGATTCTGTCAGATTCCCTTGCCGTTGCCCGCGCGGCTGAGAGCGGCTCGAAGACGGGCGACTCCCTTCTGGAACTCGCCCGCTTCGCGATGAACAAACTCGGCTTCGTCGCGCTGATGCGCCGCGCTTTCGCCGGGTTGCTGATAGGCGACATCATAATGCGGGCGGTAGGCAAACAGCTTGGGCTTGAGCAGGATGTGACGGTAACTGACTTCATAATCGTGACAGGCGCGAAGGTGTTCGACTCCGAAGGCATAAAGAACGCGAAGAAAGAGCAGACGCGGCGCGTGATAGAGGCTTTGGAAGCCTCGCTCAAAGCGTGACGGCGCGGCTTTTCGGACAATATGACGACTTGTCCTGAATGTGGAAAAGAATTGAAGCCCGGAGCGAAGTTCTGCAACGGGTGCGGGGCTAAGATGCCCTGCGAAGCGCGGGAGGCGGCCCCGCTTAAGGCTCCGGTCTCCCCGCAAACCGCCCGGACTACCCCGCCGGACTCGGCGACTGAGCCTGCGCAACGGGTCAACAGAAGCGAGGAGGCGCGAAGA
>JAKQBV010000198.1 GCA_029573925.1 bacterium | reverse complement strand
TACGGCATAACATTTATGATAGTGTTGTCCAACTGCGCCATAGCGCTATTTGCGGCCAACATAAGGAATCTAAAACCAGTTCAGTTTCATATAGCTCTGAATGTCGCTATTGTGGCGGCGCTCATGGCGGTTAACATGTATCTTTACGCCCGTCAGGACAAAATCACCGGGATAATGAAGGTTGCGTCTGTTCAATTTGGCTTTAAAAGGGAAATGAGCGACAATCCCGGGCTTGAGAAATGGATCGAACAACAGAAAAACAACGATCGATTGGGAGCGTCTCGCACAGCGTTGGATATCTTAGAACCGATGACTGATCGAGCCGCTCAGGAAGGCGCAAAACTGGTTGTATGGCCTGAGACGATCATCGATGTTGACCCTGAAGATCATCCTGATATCGCTCTAAGAATCGGCAAGATCGCAAAAAGAAACAAGATATATTTAGTAGCCACCTATGTTTCTCTCCTGCCCGGACAAGAGAAAGAAAAGGTTCCGGCATACAAAAACATGGCGGTTGTAATATCCCCTAACGGCCGTGTGGCTTCAAGATATGTCAAGCGTCATAGAGTCACCACTTTAGACATCGAAAAAGGCCCGACTGGAACTGATATAGAACTGGTATCGACGATGGCGGGCTTAGTCGGGATAATGATTTGCTACGATGCGGATTTCCCAGATGTGGCGAGAGAGTACGCCGCATTGGGCGCCGAGATGTTCGTGATATCGTCGGATGATTTGGCGCAATGGCTAACGCGACATCACACCGCCATGCAGATGTTCCGCTCGGTGGAGCATAGGCGAAGTCTGGTCAAAGCGGATGTCGTCAACGGAGCTATAATTGTGGATCACAAAGGGAGAATACTCGACGATCCTCCCGACGGACGCGCAATCGCCATAGCTGACGCAACCTTTGTGGCGTCATCGACCCCGCATCCTTGGCTGTCGATATTGACCGGAGCGAGCGCGCTTGGACTTTTTCCAATGTTCATTTTCTTCGCCATGAGAGAAAAAGACCATTCAAAAGCCTAAATGACTAGCAAATGAATAAGATAAATATCAGGGCGCACAAAAGAAACGCGCGAGGGATTTGACGTTTTTTTGCGCATTCAAGAGTCTATATGCTAATATATTGATTATTCACAACGGAAGGAGTCTTGATCTATGAACGACCGCAAATCCGATTATGGCGCTTTCACGCGCCCGATGATGTACGATCTGCTTAAGACGTTGAGGCTGGATATAGAGTACCATCGAGGCGCGGGCGATTATCTTTATTACAAGAATGAATCCGGCGAGGATGTGTCCGTTCTTGATCTTGCCGGAGGTTTCGGCGCCACCATCCTTGGCCACAATCACCCTGAGATTAAAAAAGCAATAAAGAAATGCGTCGACAGGGAAATCCCGATGCACGCGCAAGGCTCGGTGAGAGAATCAGCCGGAAAACTTGCTTCTCGCCTCAGTTCGCTCTATCCCGGCAAAGAGAAGAGGATTGTGATGTTCTCAAATTCAGGAACGGAGGCGGTGGAGGCTCTTCTTAAACACGCCGAAATGAACCGCATGAACCGTTTCATGGAGATCGGCAAGTCGCTGTTTCGCAATTATAACAAGATGCGCGACTATTACAGGATGCACAGCGCGCTGCGTCTGCCAAAGGAATACAGGGAAAAAGGGGTAGACGCGCTGCTGGGCGACATAATAATGCAGACGCGAACTCTCGAGTCCATGCCTCCGGTGGTGATTTGCGCCGAGCGTTCGTTTCACGGCAAGACTGCCGGAGCGGTTCAGATAACCGGCAACCCGATGTACCGGGAGGCGTTCGCGCGTTTGAGCGCTATTGAAGCCAGATTCGTCGAGTTCGGAAATCTCGATGAAATCTCGAAAGTTCTGGACGATTCATACTTCACGATCCGAAAGCTTGTTGTCGAGGGCAACGACCTCAAAATCGTCGAAGAAAAACATCTAAATGTTTCTTTGCTCATCGTCGAGCTTGTTCAAGGCGAAGGCGGGATTGTCGTGGCTTCCCAGCAGTATATGAGAGGAATTCAGAAACTTAAGCAAAAACACGGCTTCGAGTGGGCTCTGGACGAAATTCAATGCGGGATGGGACGCACAGGAAAGCTTTTTGCGATCGAGCGTTACCGGGTTGATTACGACGCGGTGGATTATATAGTTTTGTCCAAATCGCTCGGAGGCGGCACGCACAAAATCGGCGCCTTGATGATCAGGGAATCGATTCACGACCCGCGTTTCGGACTTCTACACACTTCGACTTTCGCTGAAGATTCTGTTTCAAGCGAAGTGGGGCTGAAAACGCTCGATCTTCTGACCGCCGACAATAATCGCCTTATCAAGTCCATCGAAACGAAAGGAAAATATTTCCTCGAAGAGTTGATGAAACTGAAGAGCGAGTTTCCCGGCGTTGTTAAGGACGTCAGAGGCCAAGGACTGATGATAGGCATTGAGTTTCACACGCTGGCGGACAGCAGCGCCCTCACCTTCAGCCGAATGGGACAGCAAGGCGTCCTTGGTTCGGTCATGACGGGTTACATGTTGCACGAGCACCATATCCGCACCGCTCCGCCTCTAAATTCGTTGGTGTCGAAAAAGCCCTCCAACATTATTCGCATCGAACCGTCCGCTTATATATCGCGACAGGATATCGACAGAGTGGTGTCCGCATTGCGCCGCGCGTGCGAGATTATAAAGAAATCAAACGGGTACGAATTCACAAAATTTGTTGTCGGCAAGGAAACTCCCGGCTCGGATCATGATATTCAGGATTTCACTTACATCGACACGAGAGCTCAGAA
>JAKQBV010000191.1 GCA_029573925.1 bacterium | reverse complement strand
TGGCGACCCGGATTCCGAATAGTTATCATGTCCCGCAAGAGGACAAATAGGTGTCTCGGCCAGACTGGTCTCAAGGCCTAAAAGCAAAGACCAGAAAAAAAACATCTCTTGCGCTACTTGACGCAGCCTTTTTCATAGGTGAGCATGGCACACATTTAAGTGGGTAGAGTCATCTACTAATATGTATATGTTGTGCAAATATTGAAAACATTGTGAAGTTATCGTCGAAATTTAACCCGAATCCTTCATTAGGATTCGGGAGCGATTGTTCAGAGCTGATGAAATGCGAGGCGCAAGACGCATTTTTTAAGTGAATAGAACATACGGTTCATGAACAATATAAATGGGTGGCGCTCACAAACTTGCTTTGTGCGTGAGTTCGCCGCTATGAAAATCGCCCCGGTTCGTCGGCTCTATCGGCGAATCCGGGTTTAACAGACAATATTTCATGTTGATGAATCCGGGGTGAACGAGAAGGCGGCGAGAGGGGGCCGGGTCAGACTTTTATGCCGAAGTTGTTTTCCGCCGCAGTGACGCACAGATAGTTCGGAAGGATGTCGGAGAATCGGGAAGGCGCAGGGCCGGAGGCGGCGATTTCACAGACAGCGATGGCGGTCGGGCGGGAGTCGGCGGGGTCGCGGAAGAGAGCGCGAGGGCCGATGAGCGAGGAGAGGGCGGCGCGGAGGGCGTCCGGGGCGGCTCCGACGATGTGGAGGGGCTGGTCGCCGGGCGCGGCGGAGAGTAGCGAGGGTAGCGAGCCGGGGTCGAGCAGGGCGTCCGGCGAGAGTCGTTCTGGCAGGGAGCCGGGCGCGCGGCGGAACAGGGCGGCGTAAAAGGTGGACTTCGTACAGGGCAGGGCCGGCATCATTAGGGCGGCGTCTTCGGGGGCGGAGCGCGCGAGCGCTTCTAGCGACGATACCGGAGAGATGGGGATGGAAAGGACTTGAGAGAGGGTCCTGATTGTGACAATGCCGATTTTCAGCCCGGTCATGCCGCCGGGGCCGATGTCTACCGCGAACATATCCGGAGAGCGCAAGTCGAGGCCGTTGGAGGAAAGAAGGCGCTCCATCCGGGGAATCAGCTCCTCGGAACATTTGCGCGCTCCCGGAAACGAGTCGCAGCCGAGTATGACGCTGTTGCTCATCAGTGCGGCGCCGCAGACCGAGCCGGATGTGCTTATGCCGAGGATTTTCATTGTTCGACTCCGCGCGGCGCGGACAGCCTGAGCCGGAGGGAGTCCGATTTTTCGAGGGCGGCGGCGGCGCGGGGGCATGCTTCGACGCGGATGCGCCGTCGGCTCTCTCCCGCCCAGTCGAACCTGAGTCTCAGCAGAGAGTCCGATTCGGGAGGCGGAAACCTGTCGGCCCACTCCGCCACGACTACGCCCGCGCCGAGGCAGTAGCCGATGTCCAAATCCACAAGCTCAGAGGCGGTTTCGAGACGATAGAAATCGAAGTGGAAAAGGGCGATTCGGCCTTCGTATTCGCGGACTAGCTGGAATGTGGGGCTGGTGACGTTGGAGGCGATGCCGAGGCCGCGCGCGAGGCCGCGCGTGAAGGTGGTTTTGCCGCCGCCGAGGTCGCCTTCGAGGGCGATAAAAGCGCCGCGCTCGAGCGCCTCTCCTATGAGCCGCCCAAGCTCCTCGGTGTCCGTCGTCGAGACCGTCTCTATGTCGGCGATAGTCCGCAATTCCACCGCGCTCTCCGAACCGCGCGGCGACGAACGCCGCGCGCGACAATAATATAGCAACAAAACGGTTCCTTTTAAACAGGCGCGAGAAGCGCTCTGCGGCGGGTGTGTTCAGCGGTGAGGTTTTGATGTAGAATACACGGACGCGCCACAGGACGCTGCAGGCGCAAAAAAGGGCGACGACGTGGCATGACGGATGCCCGGAACAGAGAGAGCGCGCAGATGGCCGGAAAACGCGGCAAAGAACAACCCGGCGAGGACGCGCTGATAGAGCGCATCAAAACCATCCTCGGCCCCCCGGGGCCGCCGGTGCGCGTCGGCATAGGAGACGACGCGGCGGTTCTGAGCGAGGGCGCGGGCGGCTCCGACACGCTCGTCACAACGGACCTGTTGGTCGAGGGCGTTCATTTCAACCTCGAATGGGCTTCACCCTATCAGGTCGGCTGGAAAGCGGCGGCGGCGAGCGTCAGCGATATCGCCGCTATGGGCGGCAAACCGACTGCGGCGGTAGTCTCTATCGGCGTCAGGCCCCGCGCGCGAGAATATTTCGTAAAATCACTCTACGAAGGCATCGCCGCAGCCTGTGAAAGATACGGCGTTGTTGTCGCAGGGGGAGACACGGTGCGCTCGGACAAAGCGGTTGTGAATATCGCCATGCTTGGTCGCGCCATGAAGAACCGCGCTATCCTTCGCAAGGGCGCGGCTCCCGGCGATATCGTTCTTGTCACAGACACGTGCGGAGACAGCGCGGCGGGATTGCAGATACTCAACTTGTTTCCGAAATCCGAAATCGCCACGCCTTTTATGAAGCGTCTTATCAACCGTCATCTGGCTCCGGAACCTTCACTTGCGGCTGGACTAGCCGCTTCCGCGTCTCTTGCTCCGACGGCAATGATGGATCTCAGCGACGGCCTTGCAGCGGATTTGCCGCGTCTCACGGCCAGATCCGGCGTAGGCGCGGTGATTCATGAGGAAAAAATACCCACGTCGCCCGATCTCCGCGCATGGGCCAGACGCTCGGATGTTCCTTTCGCCTCTTTCGCCATTCGCGGCGGAGAGGATTTTAATCTGCTGATAACCGCTTCCGCCTCAAAAGTTGACGATTTAGAACGAAATATCGAATCTGCCGGTACACGCGCTACGAGGATAGGCGAAATCGTTTCGCGTGAACGCGGCATCACACTTGTTTCTTCCTCCGGCGAAATACTTCCATGGCCGGAAGCCTCATTCCTTCATTTTTAACAATCAAGCCATACAAGGACATTTTCTGTGTCGCGGGATGGACGTTATTTCTTGCTGTTTTCTCGCATCGCGACGTTTGTCTAATCAGAATGGACGGCTGAAACTGTCTCAAAACTGATGCGAAAGGGAAGTGTCCAATGCTGTTTTTGAGCGCGTTGACGGACTTCGTGACAGTGTGTCCTAAAACGACTTATCCGCGATTAGATTTTACTAAAATAAAACATGACTTTCGGCGATGCAGGATTTAATGATACAAAAGAGTAGCAATGAAGCCGTTTTTCAGGCAAGTGTTTGTAAGACCCCATCGCTGTTAACGAAGTGTCCGAATGCTTTCAGGACTAGCTGTTGGGTCTCGGT